>JAIBBY010000008.1 GCA_019694455.1 Pirellulales bacterium | reverse complement strand
GCGCTGGTAGCCGCCGAACCTGCGGCGCGGCGGGCCGATGTGGTGATCGCCGATTTTGAAGGGGACAATTATGGCGCGTGGCAAGTCGAAGGCGACGCTTTCGGTTCGGGTCCAGCGCGGGGGACATTGCCCAATCAACAGCGGGTCAGCGGCTTTCAAGGTAAGGGGCTCGTCAGCACGTTTCATGGCGGCGATGCGTCGCGCGGGCGGCTCACTTCGCCTGAGTTTGTCATTGAACGGCGCTACATCAACTTGTTGGTCGGGGGAGGCGAGCATCCGCGTGAGACGTGCGTGAATCTGCAGATCGATGGTAAACTTGTCGCCAGCGAGACGGGTACGGCGTCGACTGGCGCCGACAACGAGCACCTGTCTTGGCGGACGTGGGATGTAGGAGACTTTGCCGGCCATGCGGCGCGGATTGTCATCCTAGACGAGCAAGCCGGTGGCTGGGGACATGTGCTAGTGGATGCGATCACGCAGAGCGATGCGCCGCGAGCAGCGCGGCATGCCGACGCCGACATTGCCCGAGCGATGGCCAGCGTGGCGGGGGCGATGCCGCTGGCGCAGGCCGATCCGCTGCGTCCGGGTTACCACTTGGCGCCGCCAGCCTTGTGGTGTAACGACCCCAACGGACCGATCTTTCACGACGGCTGGTATCACGTTTTCTATCAGCACAATCCGTTTGGCGACCGCTGGGAGCACATGCACTGGGGGCACGCCCGTAGCCGCGACCTGGCGCACTGGGAGCATCTGCCGATCGCGCTAGCGCCGGCCAAAACACAAGGGGAGGACCACGTCTTTTCTGGTTCAGCGGCGGTGAATGGTCGCGGCGAGGTGATGTTGTTCTACACCAGCATCGGCAAGCGACAGCCCGAACAATGGGGAGCGGTGGCGATCGACGATGAGTTGCGGTTGTGGCGGCGGCTGGCGAGCAATCCCATCTTGACCGCAGCAGCGCACGGCGCGACGACGATCGACGACTGGCGCGATCCGTTTGTGTTCGACGCGGGAGACAAGAAGTGGATGGTGGTGGGTGGCCACCGGCGCGGAGGGCAGGGATGCGCATGTCTGTATGAAGCGGTCGACGACCGTCTGGAGCGGTGGAAGTATCTTGGCATCGCCTACGAAGGCGAAGAGCCGAATTGGGAGTGCCCCAATCTGTTCCTCGATGGAGAGCGGGCGGTGCTTTTGTATTCGCCGCATGGACCAGTGCGGTACTTCACCGGACAACTCGACCTAGCGACGGCGCGGTTTACGCCCGCGCAGCAGGGGCATGTCGATTTCGGCGGCGACTACTACGCCACCAGCGCGTGTCGCGGGGCGCACGGCCAGTGGCTGGTGTGGGGCTGGGCGCGCGGATTTCCCGAGGGAAAAGGATGGAATGGCTGTATCGCCTTGCCACGCGAAGCGCGGGTGGCCGACGATGGGCGACTGCTGCAAACGCCCGCGCGAGAATTGGAGGCGCTGCGACAAGGCGCGCCGCTAGAAGTGGGGTCGTTGGCCGTGCAAGGGACACATTGGCTCGACATCGTCGGCAATCAATTGGAATTGGAGTTGACGATCGATCGCGGCGCGGCGGAGCGGGTTGGCGTCAAACTGCTCGCTTCGCCCGATGGAGAGCGAGGCGCGGTGGTGCTGGTGGACGCCGACGGCGTTGAAGTGGCCGGACAGCGCGCGCCACTGCCGAAACTCGATCCAGGCGAACCGCTGCGGCTACGGATTTTTGTCGACCGCTCGCTGGTGGAGGTGTTTGCCGGCGACGATGTGTGCGTGACCAAGGTCGTTCGGAGCACGGCCAGTGACGATCGCTTGCAATTGTTCGCCGACGGTGGGCAGGGGACGTTTCAGTCGGTGCGCGTGTGGAAACTGGCGGCGGGCCAAACAGGGCGACCAGACAGCGACAAAAGCGACGAGCGAAAGTAAACTCAATGCTTCGCGGCGGCGATTTGGCTCGATGTCCCTGAAGCCAGGTGAACGATGAGTTGGCTCCCGAAAGACAAGGTGGTTGTGCCAGTCGATTTCTCCGAGGCCTCGTCGGCGGCGGTCGACGCGGCGCTGTCGTTGGTCGCCGATCCATCGCATGTGTACATCGTCAACGTGCTGGCGGTGCTGGAGCCAGCCGAGCCGGGCGTGATCTGGAACACCGTGGACGATGCCGCGCGCAAGCATCATGTCGAGTTGGCGCTGACCGAGCGGTTCGCCGACACACGATATCAAGGCCTGCGCTTTGAGGTGGCGTTTGGCGATCCGGGACACGAGATCGCCGGCTATGCCGAGCGGATCGCCGCCGACTTGATTGTGATGCCGTCGCACGGCCGCACGGGCCTCTCGCGGCTGTTGGTGGGCTCAGTGGCGGAGCGCGTGGTTCGGTTGGCTCACTGCCCAGTGCTGGTGCTCAAGCGGTAGGGACCTCCCGCCCCAGGCGGTCGCCCGGTTGGACGGGATAGCCGCGCAAGAATTCGGCGGTGGCGAGCGGGCGTTTGCCGGCCGGTTGAACGCGATCGATGGCCAAGATGCCTTGCCCGGTGGCGATGTAAAGATCGCCCTCGTCGGCTGCGATGACCGTTCCGGGGAGCGCCGCGCCGCCGTCTCCCTCAACGACGCGGACTTGCTCCAAGATCAGTCGCAATGGTTCGGCGTTCTTTCGCAGCCAAAACGTGTGGGTCTTGGGCCACGGTTCGAGCGCGCGGATTTGGTTTTTGATATCGCGGGCGGAGCGCGACCAGTCGATGGCGCCGTCTGTCTTTTTAAGTCGCGGCGCTTTGGTGGCCAGCGCGGGATCTTGCGGCAGCGGCCGGGGAGAACCGGCGGCGATCATGTCGATGGTTTGCAGCACCAAGGGCGCCCCCAGCGCGGCCAGCCGGTTTTCAAGCTCGACTGCGTTTTCGTCCGGGTCGATTGGGGTGGTGGCCTGTGCGAGGCAGGGACCAGCGTCGACCTGCGGCGTCATGTGAATGGTGGTCACGCCGGTCTGGCGGTCGCCCTGGTAGACCGCCCAGTTGATCGGAGCGGCGCCGCGGTACTTGGGGAGGAGCGAACCGTGCAGGTTCACGCCACCATGCGGGGCGATGGCCAGTGTCTCGCGCGAAAGGATCTGCCCATAGTCGGCCACGATCAATAGCTCTGGCCGTAGCCAAGCCAGTGTGGCGCGGGCCTCGTCGGAGTTGACCTGCTCGAATTCGTAGATCGGAGTGAGATTTTGTTCCGCCAAGGCGCGCATGGGATTGACCGGCGCCGGGCGCCCGCGACTGGCGCGGGGAGGTTGGGTGACCAGAGCCAGCACTTCGTGCGGTGAATCGTAGAGCGCTTGAAGGGTGGGAACGGCAAAGGCGCCGGTACCCATCATGACCAGCCGCATGACTTGCCTCCGGCGTTAGGTGCGGGCGTTTTCCAGTTCGGTCAACCGCGCGGCGATGTCGGCGTCGCCGGGGATCTCGCGGCGCTCGCGCTGGCTGGCGAATTGCAGTTCCATCTCCGCGACCGCCTCTTTGATGGCCATCATGCTGGTGGGAGAAATGCGATCGATGAACAGCACCCCATCGAGATGGTCGATCTCGTGCTGCGCCGCGCGGGCCGCCAGTCCGTCGAGTTCCAAGCGCATTTCGCGGCCATCGAGACCGTAGGCGTTGACGGTCACCTTCTCTGGTCGTTTGACCTGGCCATAGATGCCCGGGAGGCTGAGGCAGCCTTCTTCGGCCTCGGCGCTGCCTTTGCTATTGGTGATGACGGGATTGATGAAGACCAACTCGTTTTCGGGCTTGGTGGCGTCGGCCGACACGTTCATGACAAACAGCCGATAGGGCAGATCGACCTGATTGGCGGCCAGGCCAATGCCCTCGGCCTGGTACATCAGGCCAAACATTTCGCGGACGATCTCGCGCAGTTCGGGGTCGACACGGCGCAGCGGCTTGGAGGGATGTCGCAAGGTGGGATGCGGGTATTGGATAATGCGCACGGCTGGAGATTTCCCGAGGTCTGCGGCGAAACCTAGATTATAAGAGACGACCGCCGAGCGGAAAGGAGACCGCGACTGGCAACATACTTTCAGTGAATCACCGCATTCGAGATCAATTCGCCTGTCAAAAGGGCCTACGTCATGTCGCCGATCGGCCACGATGAAAGCGCCGTGCCGCCCCCGGGCCGCGGGGCGCGCTATTGGGGCATGCTGCGCGAAACCTATGTGGAGTGGCGGGACGACAAGGTGTCGCGGTTGGGTGCGGCGCTGGCGTACTACAGCTTTTTCTCGGTGGGGCCGCTGCTTTTGATCGCGATCGTGATTGCCGGGGCGGTGTATGGCGATCGCGCCCAGGATGAATCGACGCGGCAAGAGTTTCGCGCCCAGGTGGCCAACTATGTCGGCGCCGCGGCGGCGGAAAGCGTTGAAGGACTGATGAAGGCGGCCGATCGATCGCACGCGGGCACGCTGGCCACTTTGATGGGCATTGCCGGCCTGTTGTTCGGCGCCACCGGCGCGGTGGTGGCGCTCAAGGACGCGCTGAACACGATTTGGGGAGTGATGGAGCCGATGGACGCCCCCTGGTGGTCGACGCTTCGCGACCGCTTGATGTCGCTGGTAATCGTGTTCGCCGTAGGGGTGCTGCTGTTGGCGTCGTCGGTGCTAACCGCCGTGTTGTGGTCAATGGCTCGTTTTGCCCACCATCAGTTGCCGATCCCGCTTCCGGCGGCGCAGGTCGTCAACTGGCTGGTGTCGTTGGTGATGGTCACGCTGCTGTTTGCGGTGATCTACAAGTTGCTGCCCGACGTTGTGTTGCCGTGGCGCAGCGCGCTGGTGGGGGCAGCCATTACCGCCGCGCTATTCATCCTCGGCAAGGAGTTGTTCGCCCTGTACGTGAGCTATGTGGGCATTGGCTCGGCGTACGGCACCGCGGGATCGTTGGCGATTTTGCTGTTGTTCGCCTATTACTCGGCGCAGGTGTTCTTTTTTGGGGCGGAGTTCACCCAAGTCTACGCGCGCGAGCAAGGGACGACGATCGTCACGCGCCGCGGCGCGGTGCGTGTGACCGAACAGATGCGAGAGCAGGCCAGCGCGCGCCGCAAGCTCGACCGGCAAGATGCGGCGAGACGCGGGACGAATGCCGCCGCCAGCCAGCCCCAAGAGAAGCCCATATCGACTGTAACGGCCGCGCGTTCCGTTTCGAGTTCCGAGCGGAGCGAGTGGATGGCGCTGGCGCTGGCAATCGCCGTTGTGACGCTATTTGGTAAATGGGACAAAAAGTGAGCGGGGCCGAATTCGTCATGCAGGTTCGGCCGCCACTATGGCGGCGGGACAGACGCGCTGTTTGACTTACGGCGCGCGGCGTTCTAATCTGCTGCCGCTCCCATCGCGTTAGCATTGAGGCCGCCGTATGACGCAATCTTCACCCCATGTCGCAGCGGAAAACGACTCCCCCGGTTGGCGACCGTGGCTGGTTTATGTCGCGCCGTTTGCGATCTACATGCTACTGAATACGCTAGAGCCGGGGCCGCCCGACCCGGCCAAGCCCGACGCACAGGCTGCGGCGCCGGGTGGGATACTGGCGATTCCATATCAGTACTATCCGCTGGTCTACACCATCAAGATCGCAGTGACGGCGGCGTTTTTGATTGCGGTGGCGCGCGATCTGGCGCGGCTCTCCTGGCGGGTCAGTCCCAGGGCAATCGGCGTGGGGATCGTGGGGGTGGCCGTGTGGATTGGAATTTGTGAATTGCATTTGGAGGAAAGACTACTCGCGCCACTGGGGCTCGCATCGTATCTGGGGCTTGGCGCTCGCGCGGCCTACAACCCGCTGGCTGAACTGGGAGATCGGCCGCTCTTGGCGTACACGTTCTTGGCGGTGCGCTTTTTGGGTTTGGTGGTGATCGTGCCGATCGTCGAAGAGCTGTTTTGGCGCGGATTTTTGATGCGTTTCATCACCGATCAGAGATGGTGGACATTGCCGCTGGTGGCGGTGAGTTGGACCGGCGTGGCCGTGGCGACGGCGGCATTTGCATCGGCCCATCCGGCGGAATTGTTGGCGGCCATCGCCTGGTTTTCGCTGGTGACCTGGCTCATGTTTCGCACGCAGAACCTCACCGATTGCGTTGTTGCCCATGGAACCACCAACCTGCTGTTGGGTTTGTACGTCGTGGCAACTGGTAGTTGGCGGTACTGGTAGCGGACGGCACAGCGGGAATCGGGCCTTTTTTCCGCGTCGCGCTTAGCAGCGGCGCGCGCGTCTGCGATATGATGCGAATTGCGGCCTCATTTCGCATGCACTGCGAGGATGACATCTTGAGAAATCGCTCCGCCAACGCCGAACCGCCTGAGCGGGCGGAGTTTCGCGTAGCCGACACGCCGTGGTTTTGGCTGGCGCTCTTCGGCACGGTGGCGGTGGTGGCATTGGCTATCGTGGGGCAGAAATACGCCAAGCGACAGATGCGGCTGGAGATGCGCTATGCGCATCAAATGCAATCGCAGGCCGAGCGCGCGGCGCGGGCCGCCGGTCAGCCGAAGCACGCTGACGAGGTCGAAGCGCCGCTTTCCGAGCAAACGGCGCAACCGAAAGCGACGCTCACGCCGCTGTTCGCGCTATTTGGCGTCATGGCGGTGGTTGGCTATGTGGGACTGGCGTTCGCCTGGCGGCAACACGTAATGCCCACGGAAACGGCGAGAAGCAAGCCATGAACTGGCTGGTGGAAAATCCCACGTGGATGTTGGTGTTGGCCGTGGTGACTGAGGCCGTCTTGGCAGTCGCGTTTGTACGGACTGGCCGGGGGATTGTGCTCACGCTGATGGCGGGCGTGGCCGTACTGGCGCTGGCTGGCCTGGCGATGGAACGATATGTCGTCACCGATCGCGAGCAGGTCGAAGCGGCACTCGACGACGTGGCTGCGGGGTTGGTGGCCAACGATCTGACGGCGGTGCTCGCGCGCATCGCGCCGGAGGCGAGTCAACTGCGGGCCGTGGCGGAAACAAACATGCCGCGCGTCAAATTCACCGAGGCTAAGATTCGCGATCTCACGGTCACGATCAATCGCTTCACCAGTCCGCCGAGCGCGGAGGCGCGCTTTCGGGGCATCATTAGCGCCAATGACACGAAGGGACAGTTTCCATACGATCACTTCATGCAGCGATTTACGGTGAAGCTGCGCAGCGAGGGAGACGAGTGGCTGCTCACCGACTACGAAGCTAAAGCAATCGACGACAAGCTGCCTTGGCAGAATCCGACTGGGGCGCAATAAGCGCGATCAGCGGGCAGTCTGCAAGGGCCTTTGCCGTGGCGCCGCGGACAGCAGACCATACTCGCTGAGCGTGCCGCGCAGCTTGGCCTCCAGGTCGCCGGTCAGTGGAGTGAGCGGCATGCGCAACTCGCCAGTGTCGCGGCCCAGCAGCTTCATCGCGGCTTTGACCGGAATGGGGTTGGTGGCCAAGCCGAGCATGTCGCGGCAGAGTGGGAAAAGCTTGTGATGCCAGCGCTGCGCGGCCTGCAAGTCTCCCGACTCGAATGCCGCGCACAGTTCGATCATGTCTTGCGGAACGATATTGCCGACCACGCTGATGACGCCTCGCCCGCCGATGGACAAGAGCGGCAGGGTGAGACTGTCGTCGCCGCTGAGCACGGTGAGGTCGGTGAGGGCCACGATTTGCGATGCTTGATCCATGGACCCGGTGGCTTCTTTAACCATCGTGATGTTGCGATGTTCCGCCATACGGGCAATGGTTTCGGGCTCGATATTCTTGCCGGTGCGCCCCGGAATGTTGTAGACGCAAATGGGGATGTCGACCGCTTCGGCCAGCGCCTTGAAGTGGAGATAGAAACCTTCTTGCGTGGGCTTGTTGTAATAGGGGGCGACGACCAGGGCAGCATCAGCGCCGCTCTTGGCGGCCCATTTGGTGAGTCGCAGGGCTTCGGCGGTGCTGTTGGAGCCGGTGCCCGGCATGACCTTGATGCGGCCGGCGGCGGCCTCGACCACAGTGGCAATGACGCGCTCGTGCTCTTCGTGCGAGAGGGTGGGAGACTCGCCTGTGGTACCGACGGGGCAGACGCAGGTTGTGCCGGCGCGGACTTGAAATTCGACCTGTTCCGCAAGCAGCTTGTAGTCGACATCGCCGCCGCAGAAGGGGGTGGTCAACGCCACGGAAAGGCCAGCGAAATCTTCGCCTCGTGTTCGCATCTTGAATCCTTGAATAGTGCGCTCCCGCCTGGCGATCGTCAGGCGGCAAACTGTTGCGCCAAACCATCATAGAGCAACAGGCTAGTGGCTGTAAATTGGCAGCTGCAGCCCGCGACGCCCTGGTTAAACTTACCTTGACACTTGGCCGGAAATCGAGACAATCCCGGCCCGGTTTGGTTCGGAAGTGAGGCGTTGGCACTTGCCGATTGCGTCATCCCCAACCACGCGGCTTGGCCTGAAGTCGACGGATCGACACCGCAGGTCGGCCGCGCTGCCGATAGTCATTCAACTACTAACTCTCGTCGCGCAGGCAAGGAGGCCTGACCGATGCACTCGTCGTCTGCCCCGGCGATCGGGGTCAGTCTTCGCGAATTGTTTCCACAGGCCCGATTTATCGGGTCGGCGGATCTTCGCGTCACGAGTTGCACCAGCGATTCGCGGGTGTGCCGCGCCGGCGACCTGTTCGTAGCGCTGGACGACGGCGAATTCGACGGCTGTGATTCTGCGGTGCATGCCATGGCCCGCGGCGCCAAAGGGGTGTTGTCTGAACAGCCCTTAAGCGATTTGCCGCTCACGGCCTGCATCGTGCCGAACGTGCGCGCCGCGTACGCCCGGCTTTGCCAGGCTTTGGCGGGCGACCCCGCGGAGCAACTACAAACAATTGGCATCGCCGGCTCTTACGGCAAGACGGTCAGCTCATTTCTAGCCGCCGCCGTGCTAGAAGCGGGGGGACGCCCCAGCGGCGTCGTGGGCGCCTTGGGTTACTTCGACGGCGAATCGGTGGGACCAACATCGTGGGCGACGCCAGATCCCGCCGAACTTGCCCGTATCATGCGGCAAATGGTGGCGAATGGTTGCCAGCATGCGGTGCTGGAGGCGTCGCGCCTGGCGGTCGCCACCGATCGATTGAATGGCATTCCGCTTGACGCCGTGGTGGTGACGAGTTTGGCCGGTGAGGCGGTAAGCAACACGCGACGATTGTTTAACGCGATGCGTCCCGAGGGGATCGCCATTTTTAACCTCGACGATCCGGGCGTCGCCGCGCTAGCCGCAGACTACTCCGGTCCGGCGGTCACCATTGGCATCGATTCAGCGGCCGAGTTATCGGCCGTGCCGTTGGAACAGTGCCTCAGCGAACAGACTTTCCTGCTGTCGGTGGGTGACGAACTTTCAACGCCCGTTCGGACTTCGTTGATCGGCCGCGCGAACATTCACAACTGCCTCGTGGCCGCGGCGCTGGGAGAGGTGTATCACATCGATCCGGCCGCGATGGTGCGTGGTCTGGAGGCGGTGAGCGTAGTGCCGGGCCGCATGGAGCGCATCGAGTGCGGCCAGCCGTTCTCGGTGTTTGTCGACCGCGCGCGCCGGCCGGCCGCGCTAGCGATGGCCATCAACACATTGCGGCCGCTGGTGAACGGACGCCTGATCGTAGTCAGCGGCGCCGACAGCGACACGGACGGACACACTCGATCTCAACTAGGACGCATTGCCGACAGCGGCAGCGATCTATTGGTAATTACCACGAACAACCCCGGCTACGAGTCGCCGCGCGACATCGCGAGCGACATGTTAGCCGGAGTCCGACGGCGCGACCGATCCCATGTCGAACTCGACCGCGACATGGCGATCGCCTGGGCGCTGGAGCATGCCCGCACCGGCGACTGCGTGCTGATCGCGGGCAAAGGCAACGAGGACTACCAACTCGTTGAGGACGAACCATTGCCGCACGACGATCGCCAAGCGGCGCGCGATTGGCTGTATGCGCAAGTCGCGCCGACGCGGGCATCGAAGGCGGCCTGAGACATGAAAGGGAACACAGAGCAGCTATTGTTGAACTCCATCACCAGTGTCGCGTTTGCGGGAACTCGGCACTACCCACCCTCCTGGGTTGGAGCATTAAGCTCGCTGGATTGCGGTTTCTGGGTCAACCGTCCCGGTGAGTGCTTCGTGATGGAGTTTTGACTGGGCGCCCAGGCGGTGTACAACCGCCTGCGGCGCTCAGGGAACACGACGGCGGTCGTCGGACGAGGCGTTCGGCGACCGCCGTTTTTTAGAGCCATGGCTACCCTCCCACTCGTTCCGCACCTGCCGTTAACCAACCACCCAGTTCTCGACGCCAGCGCGAGCAGCGGCGACCGTAGCTTGCCCGCTAAGTACCAGGCCCCGCCGAATCGTCGCAAGACGCAAAACCTTTCAACGAATACAGAATACGAATCGCGAAATTGTCATACGATGCGGTCAGGCGCGAACCCGCCTTGGCCACAGGAGTCTTGTCCATCATGGTTACCACAAAGGCTAAAAATCGAACTCCAGCGCGAGAGAACTCGCTCCGCCCCGACGCAATCCACTTTGTGCTGACGGGAGGCGGCACTGGTGGTCACCTGTACCCCGGAATCGCCGTGGCCGCTGAAATTCGCAAGCGCCTTCCCGAGGCGCGGATCACCTTTGTGGGGCGCGGCAGCGCGTACGAACGGGCTGAAATCAGCAAAGCGGGTTACGGGTTTGTGAACATCGCCGCGCGACCATTTCCTCAAAAGGCCTGGGATGCGGTGCGGTTTGTGGCTCGCCACGTCTCGTGCGTGCGTGAAGCCGCGCGGTTGCTCAAGCGCGATTCGGTGAGCGCGGTCATCGGCCTGGGTGGCTATCCGAGCCTACCGGTGGCGCGAGCTGCCGCGCTGCAGGGGCGTCCGCTTGTCCTATTGGAACAGAACGCGGTGCCGGGAAGAGCCAATCGATGGCTGGCGCCGTCGGCCGCGTTGATCTGCACGGCCTTTGAACCGCAGCGACCATGGAAGGTCGAATGCCCTGTGCAGGTTGTCGGCAGCCCAGTGCGCCGCGAGTTTCATTTATCGGAGATCGCCACGGCATCGGGCAAACGGCGGCTAGTTGTTCTCGGCGGGAGTCAGGGGGCACAAAGCCTGAACGATCAGGTTCCGAAGGCACTTTACAAGCTGGGCCCCGCGGCGCGCAAGCTGGAGATCGTGCATCAGACGGGACAGCGCGATTGCGAGACCACGCGCGAGTTGTATCGCAAGCTAGCGCTGAAGGCCGATGTGCGCCCGTTCATCGACGATTTGCCAAATGTGCTCGCGGGCGCGTCTCTGGTGGTGTGCCGCGCTGGCGGCACAACGCTCGGTGAACTGACCGCCTCGGGCGTGCCGGCGGTGCTCGTGCCCTACCCGTATGCGAGCCGCGACCATCAGACGCGCAATGCCGAGGCGCTGGAGGCAGCCGGCGCGGCGCGGGTGATTGACACACGGCATCTCAAGGGGCGGCTGGACAATCGCCTAGTTGAGGTGTTGGGGGGGGTCCTGGCCAACCGCAAGACGCTCGAAGCGATGACCGCCGCCATGCGGAAGCTGTCGCGTCCGCACGCCGCTAGCGAAGTGGCCGGGGCCGTGTGCGAGTTGGTCGCCAGCGGCTCACGGCGCCGGGCAGGATAGCGACACGGGGCGAGACAAGCCGCGGCTGGCGAGTCGCCGAGCTTCAAGCCGACGCATTTCTTAGGTCGGCGCACAAGTCTTCGTGCTATAACCGACGTTGTCGCTATCCTTCAACGCCCCCGAGATGCAACGTCATGGCGTCGACCATCAGCCCGCCGCAATTGATCTCGTACGCGCAAACGACCGAGGTCGAGTTTTTGCGACAGATCTTCGTACGCGACCAGATGGCCGAATGGGTCAAGTCGCCGCTGATCATGGGACGAGCCGAGGATGTCTACTATTGGGATCTGAGCGGCAAGCAGTACCTCGACGCATTGTCAGGCATCTACGTCGTCTCGGTGGGGCATGGCAACCCGCGCGTGATTGAGGCGATCGGCGCGCAGTTGCAAACACTGCACTTCAGTCCGCCGATGCACGGCACCAATCCGGTGGCGGTGCAACTGGCCAATCTGCTGGCCGAGCTGGCGCCGGGAGACTTGTCGACTGTGAAGTTTGAGTGCAGCGGATCGGAAGTGACGGAGGCCGCCATCAAGTTGGCGCGCCAATACCATCGGCTGACTGGTTCACCTGGACGGTATAAAATCATCAGCCGATACCAATCGTGGCACGGTTCGACAATGGGCTCGTTGTCGGCTTCGGGGCTCAAGTCGCGCAAGACCGTCAACGAGCCGTTGGCGCCGGGATTCATTCACGTCTTTCCGCCAACTTGTTATCGCTGCCCATTTGACAAGCAGCATCCCGGCTGCGGCATCACCTGCGCCAAATTGATCGAACAGGTCATCGAACAGGAAGACGCGGCCACCGTGGCGGCGGTGATGGTGGAGCCGATTGGCCACACGGGCGGCGTCATCGATCCGCCCGAAGAATATTTGCCGATGTTGCGCGACATTTGTGATCGGCATGGAGTTCTCTTGATCTTCGACGAGATCATCACCGGCATCGGCCGCACCGGTCAGATGTTCGCCGCCGAGACGTTCGATGTCGTGCCGGACGTCATCTGCACGGGCAAAGGACTGAGCGGCGGCTTTATCCCCTTGTCGGCGATGATCGTGCGGCGGCCGATCGCCGACGCGTTCTGGGGCCCGGCGACGACGAATCCGGGCTTTGTCGAAGGGCACACCTTCGAAGGACACCCAGTGGCATGCGCCGCCGGGATCGCTGTGTTACGCGAGATCGTCGAACGCGATCTGTGCGCCAACGCGCGCGAGCGCGGCGCTCAGTTGCGCGAGGGCTTTGAACGCATCGCCGCGCGGCATGGGGTAGTGGGAGACATTCGGGGCCGCGGACTGTTGCAATGTTTGGAGTTTGTCGAGGACCGCGCGACGCGGCGTGCGTTCGCAGCGGAGCGCGCATTCGGGGTGCGCGTGGGACGGCGGGCACTGGAACATGGACTATTGTGCCGCTTCGATCCGCATTGGATCGCGTTTGGTCCGCCGCTGGTGGTCACCGAAGAGCAGCTTGCGCAGATGATCGGCGTGCTCGATGCCGCTATCGGGGACGAACTGCGATCGGGCTCGCGCGGCTGACGCGCACGCGAGGACTCCGCCTACTCGTCGATTTGTGGCGCGACGAAGTGTGGGCCCTCATCGGCTGCCGGTGGCGAGTCTTCGATTGGCTCGACTACTGGCGCTTGACGCCGAGCGGGGACCGAATCGAACTCTGGCGCCGGCTCAACTACGGGCGCCGAATGGGGAGTGATATGATTCTCTGGCGTCGCGCTGAAATCTAGCTCAGGCGCGGTCGATTCTGCTGGGTTAACAAGCGGATCGGCGGGCGCCGAGGCGCGGCGCTTGGCCGAATCCTGCCGACGACGTTGTTCCAACATGGCGCCGAGCGAGCGGCGCTGTTGCCATTGCCGTGCTCGCGCCTCGGCAGCGGATGGCTGCTTGGGGGGTTGCTCGGCGGCGCGAAGGCGATTGCGTTTGGGGTCTATCGCACGGCGGTTGGGTCGGGTTTCGGCCTTGTTCGCTTCGACCTGGCGGCGTTTGGCGGCCACTTGCGGAACCGATCTGGGTTTCTCGGCCGCGAGGGGGGCGGGTTCGCTCGGCGCGATGGAGTCATCGGCGCCGGCGATCTGAGAAGGTGGATCGAGCGGCTTATAGCGGCGGCGATCGTAGATCACCAGCGCATGGATGGCGTGGCCCAAGGGGCCAATTTCCCATTGGCGCTGCTCGCCAGCGGCCAGGATGGAGCTGAGGTAGTGAACCGCGCGAACGACTTGCGGATGGTCGAGTTGATCGGAAGGGAGCGAGTAGACAAGCCATTCCAGAATATGGCCGGTGGTTTGCAGGCGGCGATCAAGGTCGTTCTTGGCCTCGCGGCGACGGAACCACTCGGTGCTAAAGCTGCCATCGCTATTCTGCAGCGCGAGCGTGTAATGATGGTAGTCGTTGAGGTATTTCTCGGCGCGGGCCCACTCGCCGTCGATCGACTTGCCTTCGCGGCGACGATTGCGGACCGCGTACGCCAGTGCGGTGAGCCGGTGCGTGCCGCCGCAAGCCGCGTTGCTCAAGATTGGCGATGCAATCTCGTCGTGGATGATGCGCGGCAGCGACCACGTGTCGCCTCGAAAGTTCTTCCAGGTGATGTCAGTGTCGCAATAATGCGCGAAGCTGATGAGCTTGAAGGTCAACTCCATACCGTTGTCGCAGGTCCACTTCTCAGTCTCCATCAGGTCGCCGAGCGTGTATTGGCGATCGCCAACGGTGAGCGGTTGTGCGAGCGGCACTTCGCACTGCGCAAGAATCGCCAGCAATTGCGCGTAATGACCCTGCACGTAGGGACCCTTGCGAGCGTTGACGCGGCCGCGGTCGTTGAACAAGAGGGTCAGGCCTTTGCAGGCGCCATTGTGGCAAACATAAGGGATGGCAGGCGTAGTGCGAGTCCGGGAACCGCCGTGAAGCACCTCGGTGGCGTCGCCATAGGCGATGATGGCGTGCATCATCTCCCAGGGAGTGTGATCACGCGTGTTCAGCCGCCGAAAATAGTAGCGGCCAAGCACATTTCGCACGCGTTCGCGGAGCGCTTCTTGTTGTGAACTGAGGGGCGCTAAGGGGAGATTATCTTCTGGATCGACAGCGGCGGGCGCAGAAAGTGGAGTGAACTCGGATTCGGCCACCGCTTCCAACGCCAACGGGGCGAGCGAATCGCCGATGTCGGGCGCAGCTTCCAAAAGCTGTTCGCCAACCGAGTTTTCTTTTGCCGGCGGCAGCGCGGCCACACGCACGATGTGTGGCGCGATCAGGCCGCCCACCGCGTCGGACTGGGCCGTGATGCGGTCCGCATCGCTCACTTCGGCCACGACCGCCAGCGGGCAAAGCGACGCCGCCAGCCAAATTAGAGTCAATCGGAACACGCGATGCTGCTTGCGCATGATGGATTTTGTCGGTTGGCCGCGCGGACGAACGCGCGACATGGAGAAACTGTCAAAGCTGCGAAGTTTGGCCGTACTTTACGACTGCCGCAGTCGCGGCGCCCGACCGACCAATTGATCCGAAGTAGCAATGGTATCGGTCAGTCCAGCGTCGCTTTTCCATTGAGCGGCGACTGCTCCTTGCAGTCGGGCATGCCGTCATGGTTTGACAGCACTTTTTCTGGGAAACGGCCTCAAGCTCCCCGCAAGCGACGAAATCCGCACCATGCCAGATCAATAAAGGAAGCGGCGGATTCGACCGGCGATTGATTCCTCTCGGGGCGCGCCTCCCTGCACAAAGCTGCGCCAGGCGTTGACATCGTCGCCAAAGCTCTTGCCGGTGACGCTCTCCAAGGAGCGCACGGCGCGCCATTGCATGGCGGGGCTGGGATCTTCCAAGGCTGGCGCAATAGCGGCGACTGTCGCGGGGTCTTTAACTTGCGCCAGGGCGCGCAAGGCCGCGAGGCGCACATCGGAATCCTGCTCGCCGCGGATGACATCTCCCAGCACCTTGGCTGCGTCGGGACCGCCACGGCGCCCCCAGGCCTCGCAGCAGGCCATGCGAATGTCGCGGTCGGAATCTTGCATCGCCGCATAGAGCGCAGCGCCGGCCGGGAGCGTGGGGAAGTTGCCTAGCGTGCGAAGCAGTTCAATCCGCACGAGTAGATCGGGTTCGTGGTTGAGAACACGGACCAGCTCTTCCGACTTTTGCTGTTGATCGGCGGCCGGCATCTCGGCGGCTTGTTTCGCCAGATTGCGCAGCTCCTCAATCCGTTCGGCGGGGGTGGGGGTTTGCGCCTGATCGGAGGTCTTGGCAAAAGGCAGACTCCAATTCGATTTCTCTCCGGCGCCGGCGCAGCCAACCAGCCAAAGCGCGCCACCGCACAGCGAGATGGAAGTGAATCGAAATGCGATACCGCGTACCACGCGCGGAATCTCCCTGGCGCCTGCGAGAAAAAAGCGGGCGGACTATAACAATCGTGGCGGTGGCGGCCAAGTGAGAATCGGCGGCGCGCGAGGCCGACTATATGGCAGAATGGGGGAACGGCGCAAGTCGGCGATGCGCGATCGAACAAAAGAACGTAATTGGGCGAACCACAATTTATCTATCACGGCGATTGATTTGGTTGACGTTGACGTTTGCGCCCATGGCCGTCTGGCCGCTCTGGATTACCGATCCGCGGCTGCGCGGATTGGCGATCAACACGCTGGCGCTTTCGGCGAGCAGCGCGGTAATCGCCGGCGCGATGGGCGTGCCGCTCGCGTTGTTCTTGACCCGGATTGACCTGCCGCTGCGGCGTGTGGGCCTGGCGCTGGCGGCGTTGCTATTGTTTATGCCGCTGTATTTACATGCCGCCGCCTGGCAAGCGGGATGGGGAGTGCAGGGCGCACTGTTACCGCTGGTGGGGAGCCAGCCACTTATTGCCGGTTGGTTTGGCGCAATTTGGATTCACGCGGTGGCAGGTGTGGGCTGGGTGACATTGATCGCGGGCGCCGGGTTTCTGTCGGTCGAGCGCGAATTGGAAGAAGACGCTCTACTCGATATGCCGGCAACACGGGTGGTGATGCAGGTCACGCTGCGGCGCGCATGGCCAGCCATATTGATCGCACTGTTGTGGGTGATGATCGCCACGGCCGGCGAGATGACCGTGACCAATTTGTTTCAAGTGCGGGTTTTTAGCGAAGAGCTGTATACACAACTGTCGCTGGGCGAAGGATGGGGAGAGATTGCGCTGACCGGCCTGCCGGTGCTGCTCGTCACAACGGCGCTGGTGGTGGCGACATTGTGGGCAGTGCGACGCTTGCTGCCTGCGCTGCTGGCGACCGGAAACACGCCGCTTTTGTGGCCCGTGGGGGGAGCACGCGGCGGGTTGACCGCGGTGATGCTGGCGATCTTGCTGCTGCTGATTGGCGTGCCGCTTGGGAGCTTGTTGATCAAGGCCGGATTGACCATCGAAGCGGGAAGTACTGGCGAGCGGATACGGGGCTGGTCGGCCTGGAAATGTGCCCAATTAATCGTCTCCAGTCCCTGGCAATTTCGGCGCGAGTTTGGTGGGTCGATGGTGTTGGCGATCGCATCCAGCGTGATCTCGATGGCGCTGGGCGCCGCACTGGCTTGGTGGGCCGCTCGGCGTCCGCGCGCGCGGTGGGCCGTGCTGGCCGTGGTGGCCATTTGCCTGGCGACGCCGGCGCCGGCCGCGGGACTGGCGATCATCTGGCTATTCAACTGGCCGAGCTGGGCGGCAGTGCATTGGCTGTACGATCAAAGCATTGCTCCGCCCACGCTGGCGCTTGTGGTGCGGGAGACGCCCATCGTGACGCTGATCCTGTGGCACGCACTGGCGCGCGTGCCACGACCGCTTTGGGAACAAGCCGCGTTAGATGGCTTGGGCCGCTGGACGGTGCTGACTCGCTTGATCGCGCCGCGGGCGTGGCGGGCGCTGCTCGCGGCCTGGATCGCGGCGATGGTGCTGGCGCTGGGCGACCTCGCCGCGACGATTCTGGTCTTGCCGCCCGGCGTGGAAACCATCGCACTGCGGATGTTCGAGCGATTGCACTACGGCGCCGAGGACCAGGTAGCGGGAATCAGCCTGGCGCTAGTGGGCCTGGTGGGCCTGGCGGGCTGGGTCGTGGCGCGCTTGTTGAGCGCGCCGATGGGACAGCGAACCGCTGAGCGAAGTCAACGAGCCCAGCGCGAGTTGGCGTAGCGGCTTTTGAGCGTTTCTTGCGCCTCGGCGGCGCGCGCCGGATCACCGGCTTCCGACCAGAGTTCAGAGAGGTTCTTGAGGGCCTCGGCATGCGGCACGCTTTCGGCGGCAAAGAGCACGTCGACATGCAAAAATGCGAGCAGCGCGTCTTTGGGTTTGTCCGCCTTGCGCAGACATGCGCCCAAGGCGTTGTACGCGCGGGCCAAGACATCCGTCTGGTCGGGGTTGGTTTGGTCAATGATCTGTTCGGCGAGTTGCCTTCCTTCGTCCGCGCGATCGAGACCAGCCAAGCACACCGCTTTGCCAAGTTCAGCGATCCGCTTTTGCCGCGCGACGCTTGGAGTTGCGTCGACGGCCAGCGCGATGACAGCGTCGTATGCCGCCAGCGCCTCGGACCACTTGCCTTGAGCCAAGAGCGACCCCGCGCTGCCGATGCGGGCGCGCATGCGCGCCTCGTTGGACGTCGCCAGCTTTTCGACCATGGAATAGTGCTGCGCGGCCAAATCGGGCCGATCGATGGCGGTGAGCAAATCACCCAGCACTTCGTGCGCTTCGAGAAGGTGGTAGTTGTCTTTGTATTTCTGGGCGAAGTCGCGCATTTGTTTTCCGGCCGCCAACAGATCTCCTTGCCCAGCCAGCGCGCGGCGCGAAGCAGCATAGGCTTGCCAGAAGCGCGCGTCTTGCTCGACATGCGGATTTGCCGCCAGGTTGGTGTCGGCCAGCACCTTGTCGAGCGAGCGCAGGGCTTCGTCGAAGCGGCCGCCGCGGGCCGCTGCGCGGGCCACGTTCAACTGCGGCGGTTCGGCGTTGAATTTGATCGAATCGATCTCGTGCAATGGAATCGTCTGCGGCTCGCCGGAGGCGGGCTTGATCGTCACTTGCTGCGGCGACATGCCTTCGATCACACCGTTGATTGTGTTGCCTTTGGTGGTGCGGATCGCGTCGAGGGCGCGGCACGGCGACGTGCTTGCCATGGCCAACAACAGCGCGCAACCAGTTGCGACCACGATTCGTCGAGCATTCGGCAATGTAGTACGCGTCACCATGATCGTTCCTCTGATCGTCATTCAGCGGATTGTGGCAGGCTGCGCGCTGTGCTGTCTGGCGGAAGCGACGGCAACCCACTTGGAGTGCGTCCGGCGGCGCGTTGCACATCGCGCAACAATTGGTCGTATTTGGGGCGCCAGTTCGGTCCCCCCAGTTCAGCGTCGAGACTGTAGTTGGAATGAATTAAGCGTTCGACGGCGAGCAGTCCGTCGGCCTGTTCGGCGCCGGTGCGCGAAAGCGCCAGCCGGTAGCTGCACTCGGCGACAAGGTAGCGCGCCTCCTCATACGCTTCCTTTTGCGCGGGCAGGCGTCGCAAACGACTCGCGATGCCGTTGAAGCCCCAGATCTCTGGGACATTGGGCGATTTGTCTCCACGAATCGCCTGTTGATAGCGCTTGCCGTCGAATGCGCCCCAGGCCTGAAAGACGCGAGCGGCCTCGAATTGCACATCGAGCACGCTGGGATTGGACTTCAGGATTTCGCGCAATTGCGTGATGGCGCCTTCCCATTCCTGTGCGCCACGCAGACAGCGCGACAGGCGCAGCCGAATTGCCAGGATGCTGGACGCCAGCTTGTCATCCTTGGTGGCGCGATCGAGCAGCTTGGCGTAGGCCATGGCGCCTCGCTCATAGTACTTCTTGGCCTCGGCGCTCTTCTTGGGATTCTGCGCCAGCGCGTCGCCTAGTCGATTGCATGTCTCGCCAATCCAGTTGAGAGTTGCGAGGGACTTCGCCTCTTGCTTAACCACGCGGTCGATGAAGAGCTGGAAAGCCGACAACACTTTGGCGAGTTGAACACTGTCGCCGGTCGCTTCGAGCGACTTGACCTGCTGCTCCAGTTCGCGTCCCAGACCAACATAGATCGCAGTGAGCGATTGTTCCGCGTCGGGCTTGTCGGCGTATTGCTCATCGAGCTGCGACATGATTTTTTCGGCCTGCTCAATACGCTCGGCGCCGACGTATGCGCGAAGCGCCGTCTTGAGCGCTTCGCCCGCATAGGGACCACGGCTGACCAGTGGATCTTTGGCCGCGACCAGCGCCAGCGGACCAGTCTCTTTTCGTTCGAGGATCGCCAGCGCCTGATCGTATTTGCCTTGGACATTAAGAATTTGAGCCAGCGTCAGCTCAGCAGCGAGCAAGCTGTAGCTCGGCGCGCCCTCCCGCGAGCGCGCTTGAGTCACGGATTTGTCGAGTAGCGACTGAGCGTCGGCGAGGAGCTTGTCCATTTCGGCGGCGGAGGCGGAACGCGGGTCGTTCTTGCCAGCCAGTTCCAGATAGCGTCCCCAAAGCGCTTGGCCCTGCTTTAAGTCGGCCTCGGCGCGACCGGGCGAATCGGCCGGGATGCGAGCGAGATAGGTGTTGGCCATTTCGACATTGCCGGCCCGCAGCGCCACCTCGGAGAGGATCATCCATGCCTCGGCCGCCTCGGGCTCTTGCGGCCAGGTGGCGCCGATGTGCTCGGCAATGGCGGTCATATAGCGTAGTTCCGCCTCTCGCTGGTTGGCTGGCTGCGCGTTGTACGCTTCCAGGTAGGATGCCAGCGCGATTTTGGCCGCCGAGCGAGCCAAGGACGAGTCGGTGCGATGCCGCGCGACGAACTCCGCAGCTACGGCAGCGTCGTAATGGCGTTCCGCCAAAAAAAGACTATAGGCAAGCAAATATTGGGCTTCGGCCATGCCGTCTGGTTGGGTGTCGGCGTCGCGCAGTTCCAGCGCGCGGCGCAAGTTGCTTTCGGCGCGTTGGACGGCGCTGGCGAACGAGCGGCGGAGCTCGCTTAGCTTGGTGGCGTCGGCATCACCCGATTGCGCCTCGTGAATTTGTTGTTCGAGCGAGCCGGCTTCGTCGAGCGCCGCTCTGCCTTCGTTGAGGGCATCCGCAAACGTGGTTGGCGATTCAGGGGCCGCCACTTTGCGCAGTTGTGTCAATAACTGTCGCGCCGCGTCTTGGTGCTCGCCGGGATAACGGGCAACGTCGGCGGCAAGCCGAGCGGCCTCTTTCAAGTCGTCGTCGCTGGCGCGCGCATAGTCTTTGTTCTTCTTTTGCGCGGCAGCGCGGCGCCGACGAGCGTCGGCCGCATACCAGGCGATTGCCAGCCCGTCACTGGTGTGTTGCTCGGCGCGACTGGCTTGCTGCAGCCATCTCTGACTTGCTTCAATCGCCTTGTCGAACTGGTGGTCTTTGTCGCCAAGCCAAGCGGCGAGCGCAATGGGCAGCGTCTTGTCTGCCAGCGGACGCAGTTCGGGCGAGGTGGCCGCCTGCTGGAGCACTTCTTCCAGACAGGCCAGCGCTTCGGCTTGCTTTCCCAGTTCGAGCAGCGCTTGGCCTTGATACAGTCGCGCGTAGAGCGCGACCAGATATTGGTTGAATTTCTTGTGAATCTCGCCGTACTTGAGAGCGGCCTGTTCCAGCAGTTTGCGGCCAGCCTCGGATTTGGAGTCTTGCGTCTTGGCTTGCTCGGCCAGTACGGTGGCGGCAAACATCTGCGCTTGGATCAAATTGACGCGCGCGCGATCGCGAGCATCAATCTGCGGGCGATCGGCCGGATCGATCGCCTTGGGGAACTTGTTGAACTCGGCGCCAAACTTTCCTTCCGCCTCGCCAAGGACTCGCTGGGCTTTGAGTAGCCAGTCGCCAGCGCGCTTCATCGATTCGGCGCGTTTGGCGACCTGCGACGGACGGTTGGCTGCGGCGATCTCGCTGCGGGCGCGTTCGATATAGACATTGCCCAATTGCAGTCGCGCTTCGCTGGCCAATGGGTCATCGCCCCGCGCGGCAATAAACGCGTCTAAGCGCTGTTGTGCTTCGTCGAGTTTGCGGCTACGGGCCGCGGAGTCGCGGAGGTTGCCCGCCTCGTCGAGCAGCACACGTCCTTCTTCAAACGGTATGCGAGTTTTGTCCGCTTCGCTGACCCGCGGATTGGTTCTCGACTGATCGAGATAAGCCATGGCCATGTCGTACAGTTGGCGGCGGCGTAGCCCATCGACAAAGGCTTGAAACGGCTCGCCAGCAACGGTGGTTCGGCAACAGGCGAGCATCAGGCCCGCCCCAATCGCCAACCGCGCCAGCGTGAAACCCATGGGCTTGTACCGTAGAGGTTTCGCAAGCCTTTGAGGCGCAGCCGACTGCCGCGCGATATTCGATTTGCTTGCGAACGAACTAAATAAAAAGGGGCACAAAGTTTACGGTATCGGCGCATGGGATTAGGGGCAAGCAATCGGTCGGCGGACGCAGGCGCAATCGGCCGAGTGAGCTGGTCACTTTCGGCACAAACTGCACAAACCGGGGGAGTGGCAAGCGCTTGCGTGCCGGGAGCGGCCTGACATGACCGCAATGCTGGCCTGGAATGAATCCCTGCATTTGCCAGCGTAAACCCTTATGCGCACAGGCCATCAATGGTCTGATCGCAGCCTTGCGGCACTTGACGACAGGGCTGAGGCGCCGATATTTAGCTCTTTACCCCTATAGCTGCCAAAGTCGTCGTCATAGCCCGAGACGACCGTGCAAGCAGCGATTGAGAGGACCAGCCAACTATGCGGCGAGCGAAGATCACGATTGTAGGCGCTGGCAACGTCGGCGCGACCACGGCCCACTGGTGCGCTGCCGCGGAACTGGGCGACATTGTGCTGGTCGACATTCCCCAGACAGAGAACATGCCCGCCGGCAAGGCGCTCGATTTGATGCAGGCGTCGCCGATCATGGGCTTCGATTCGCGGGTGACTGGCGCCACCAGTTACGAGCCGACGGCCGACAGCGATGTGGTGGTGATCACGGCCGGCATCCCGCGCAAGCCGGGCATGAGCCGGGACGACCTATTGGCGACTAACGCCAAGATCATGGGCTCGGTGGCGAGCGAGATTAAGAAGTCCAGTCCCAAGGCAGTGATTATCGTGGTCAGCAATCCGCTGGACGCGATGGTGCAGCGGGCGCTGCAGGTGAGTGGTTTTCCGCCGCAGCGCGTGCTTGGCCAGGCGGGCGTGCTCGATACAGCGCGCTATCGCACCTTCTTGGCGATGGAACTAGGGGTCAGCGTCGAAGATATTTCGGCGCTACTCATGGGTGGTCACGGCGATACGATGGTGCCGATCCCCAGTTGCACCTCGGTGGGCGGCATTCCGGTGACGCAGTTGATCAAGCCGGAGCGGTTGGCGGAAATTGTGCAGCGGACGCGCGACGGGGGGGCCGAGATTGTCGGGCTGCTGAAGACCGGCAGCGCGTATTACGCTCCGGCGGCGGCGACCACGCAGATGGTGGAAGCGATTGTGCGCGACAAGAAGCGGTTGATTCCGTGCGCCGCCTACTGCGACAAGGAGTATGGAGTGGGCGGCTACTATGTGGGCGTGCCGGTGGTGCTGGGAACCGGGGGCGTCGAAAAGATCGTGGAATTGAAACTCACCGACAGCGAGCAAGCCGCGTTTCAGAAGAGCGTGGACGCGGTCAAGTCGTTGGTTGCCAAGATGGCGGAACTGGTAACCTAGCGTGTTAGCGTAGCTCGCCCAGCTTCTCACGCGCCTTGATTGGCGCGATCGTCGGTTTCTGACGTTGACTTCGACTTTGGCTCTCGAATAAAGTCCGGCCCGACTGCCGCCATATGATTGAAACCGAAGAATCACCGATTGAGTCAAATTGGGCGTTGCCGCGCATGGCAGGCAACGCATGGATTCGAGCATCGATGACGGCGAGGTGGAACCTGCTGTTGCAACAAGTTTTGCAGGAAGTGGGAAACACCCTCGCGTGATTGTCGAATCGCATGAGATCAGAATCTTGTCTGAGCTCCCCGGCGGAACTTGCGCTGGGGACGCCGCGAAAACTCGTGGCGCTCATCGTTCGACCTTTCTCGCAACGCCGTAGGCGCCAGGAGATCAATACACCGTGAATCGATTGCCGCAGCTTTTGTCATCGACCGATTGGGTAGATACCTCGGCCGCGCCCCATGCCGGCGAGGTGGGTTCGGCGAAGTTCAGCACCGATCGTGAGACGCCGGCGGCGCTTTTCATGCCGCTGCACTACGAGCCTAACTACGCCTACCCGCTATTGGTTTGGCTGCACGGCCCGGGCGAGAGCGAGCAGCAACTCAAGCGAATTATGCCGCTGGTGAGCATGCGCAACTACGTGGCCGTGGCGCCGCGCGGCGTGACCACTGAGCCCCTGAACCGGCAGGGATGGTCGTGGCCCACTAGCGCTGGCGCCGAGGCGAGCTTGGAACAACGGGTATGGCAAGGCATCATGCTAGCGCGGAGCCGAGCCAACATCTCCAAGCGACGCATCTTCATTGGCGGATTCGGGACCGGCGGCACCGCCGCGCTGCGCTTGGCGATGCGGTTTCCGGAGCGCTTTGCCGGAGTCTTGAGCTTGTGCGGATCGTTTCCGCAGGGGGGCAATCCGCTGAGTCGATTAGATCGCGCCCGCCGCGTGCCAATTTTTCTGGCGTGCGGTCAGGAGGCGCCCCGTTACGCGCAAGATCAGGTTTGCCAGGATTTGCGGTTGCTCCACACCGCCGGCATGACTGTCTCGTTGCGAGTTTATCCGGGCGGCGACGAGATTTGCAGCCATATGCTGCCCGATATGGATCGCTGGATGATGGAGCAGATATTGGGCCCACAAACAGCGGCCAGCGCCGTGTAGCCGCCTCAATCAGCCGATGGCGGCGCTAGCCTCCTTTGTCTGTATTGCCCCGCCGCCACACGCTCCGTCGTTTATCGGCGAATTGATCTTGTCTCTCCATGCGCGGATACGTTAGAAGCTCGCAGCTTGGGCTCTTGCCGCATGGCCAAGGGTTTGCATCGTTGCGGAGTCGCACGTGCTGCATCGCAGGGAAAGCGTCAGAAACACGCTCTTGATCCTCATCGCCGCGTTGTTGAGTTGCGCGGGGGCGGATAGAGCGCGCGCGGACGACGGCATGCCATACGTGGCGTACATCAATGCCGATGAGGTGTTTGTGCGCAGCGGACCGGGCAAGAATTTCTATCCCACGCAGAAACTCGAGCGCGGCGCGCGGATCGAGGTGTACCGCCACGATCCGGGAGGATGGTTCGCCATTCGGCCGCCCGAAAAGAGCTTTTGTTGGATTTCGGAAGAGTTTTTGGAGCCCGACGACAGCGGCTTGGCGCGGGTGTTGGGCGATCGCGTGATCGTGCGCGTCGGCAGTCAGTTCTCCGACGTGCGCGACGTGATTCAATTGCGTCTGGGGCTTGGCGACGAGGTCGAACTGATCGATGACGAGCCGGCGCGATCAATCCCCAACGCGCCGGGTTGGTACAAGGTGGCGCCGCCGGCGGGGGAGTTCCGCTGGGTGCATGGGCAATTCGTGGCGCGCGATCTGGAAGAGACTATTCCGGGGCGCGTGGCGACGATTGGGCAACCTCAGTTCAATGAAGAGGCGGAGCGCATACCCGCAACCGTTCAAGACAGCGCCGCCGCCAAGGGTGACGGCGGTGACTGGCGAGCGCGCAGCCGTAGGCCGCCGCAAAGTCCAGCGGACACCAATGTCGCTCCCAATTTAGCGGACACAGCGACGACGACCCCGCCCGAAGCAGCGAGTGAGGTCATCGGCGCCTCAAGTGACGACCAACGCGAACGCGAATTGGCGGCAATCGAACTCGATTTGTCGGCAATGTTGGTCGCAGATCCAAGCGTGTGGAGATTCGACGAATCGCTCGCCCGCGCCAATGCGCTGTTGGCGAGCGGCGCATCGGGCTTGGAACGCGGGCGCGCACGGCTATTGATCAACAAGATCGAGAAATTCGCCGAGATCAAACGCCGGATGGATTCGATCGCCGTAGCGCCGCCCAACGATCGTGGCCGCGCGCGCGCGATGGACGCTGGGACGTTGCTGGGCGAAACGCGCGACGATTTTGATGGAGTGGGACGGTTGGCGCGGATCGAATCGCCGCCGGCCGGTATGCCGGGGTATGCGCTCACCGACACTACAGGACAGATCCGCTGCTTTGTGACTCCGGCGCCGGGCGTGAATCTGCGGCACTATCTGGGCAAAGAAGTTGGCATCAGCGGCAATATCGGCTTTATGCCGGAACATGATCGGCAGAATCTCACAGCGCGGCGGATCGTGCCCTTGGAGCAACCGCTGGTGCGTTAGCCGCGCGGCGGCATTTTGCGCCTGCCGACTTCGGCGTGACGAAAGCAGTCGACGAGATGATCGTTCACCATACCGGTGGCCTGCATCAGCGCATAGCAAATCGTGCTGCCGACGAAGCGAAACCCTCGCCGCTTTAGCTCCTTGCTCATCGCGTCCGATTCGCAAGTCTGGGCAGGGACTTCGCGAATGGTTCGCCAATGATTGCTCCGCGGCTGACCGCCCACAAATTGCCACAAGTAGTCGCTCAATGTGCGACCTTCTTCGCGCAATCGCAAATACGCTTGCGCGTTGCCAATGGCGGCGGCGATCTTGAGCCGGTTGCGGACAATGCCGACATCCGCCAAGAGCGAGTTGATTTTGCGCTGATTGTAACGGGCAATGCGCCGCGGATCGAACTGATCGAACGCGCGGCGATAGTTCTCGCGCTTGGCGAGGATCGTCTCCCAACTGAGCCCGGCCTGCGCGCCTTCGAGGATGAGAAACTCGAACAGGCGCCGCTCGTCGTAGAGCGGCAAGCCCCACTCGCTGTCGTGATAGAGGACGCTGTTGTCGGTACGCGCCCAAGGGCAGCGCGTGAGTTGGCGAGGCGCGCGCGGCATCAGGTGGTCGCCACCAACGGATCAGCGGCGGATTGGCCTTCGTCGCTGGCGGCACGCGCGGCGGCGCGGAGCCGCACAGGCACGGCGTTGAGAATCGATTGCCCCACCACCGACTCAACGCGCTGATCGTCGGTCCAGTCGTTTGCGGATACGCCCGCGTGCTGACCAGCCGTCTTTTGCCATTCGGCCGCCGGGGCGTGTCCCCAACCATGAGGCAGGCTGACGACGCCGGGGCGCATTTCGTCGGTTAGCTTCACAGTGACATGGCCGCGGTGCGTGCGACTCTCCAGCACGGCCAGATCGTCATCCCGCACGTTGGCACGGGCGGCATCGTCGGGGTGGACATAGAGCACACAGCGTTCGCGGCCGGCGACAAGTTCCGGCACATTGTGCATCCACGAGTTGTTGCTGCGCAGATCGCGACGGCCAATCAAAAGCAACTCATCGGCGGATGGCGGCGCGTCTGCGAGTTCGCGAGCAAGGCCGTCCATCGCGGCCAACAATGGCGCGGCGTCGAGGTGCGCCTTGCCGTCTTTGTGCGTGACGCGGTGAGCAAGGCCAGGCTCAAGCGGCCCGAAGTCGAGGCCATGCTCGGCGCGACGCAACTTTTTGAGGTTCAACCCTTTCGACCACGGGAGATATCGATCACCGTGCGGACCGAGTCGCAACAACAGATCGGCCATCTGCTCGGGACGCCAACGCAAGCCCACGCGTCGCGCGGCGCGATAAGCAGCGTCGAGAAGCGGCATGCCAGTTGGCCCCCCGCCGAGGCGGTAGCATAACTCGAGCAGAATTTCCCAATCGGTGAGTTCGCCCGGGGACTGTTCGAGAACTGGCGGCGAGATGCGTGCCACGTTGCGCACGGCAACCGAGCCAGAAATCAGGTCGATGTGATCTTCCACCATGCCCCAGGCGGACGGCAAGATGATGTCGGCGTGGCGTGTGGTTTCGTTGATGTAGAGATCGACCGAAACCATGAAGTCCAATTTGCCGAGCGCTCGCGCCATGCGAGGTCCGTTGGGGCTCGACAGCACCGGATTGCCGGCCACCGTGACCACACCGCGAACCTGACCGACGCCGGGAGTTTCGATCTCCTCGGCCAAGACGGAGGTGGGGACTTCGCCCAGTGTCTCGGGCAATCCACGGACGCGACTTTTCCAACGCGCGTGGCCATCGCCATTGAGCTTGAGCGCGGGAGCAATATCGAAAGCGGGGATGTTGAACATCCAGCCGCCAATCGCCCCGAGTCGGCCCGCCGCCAGATTAAGTAAATCAGTGGCAAAGGTCGCCAGCGTGGAATGGGGACTGACGCAAACGCCCATGCGGGTATAGCAGACCGAACTCGGCGCTGCTGCGAATTCGCGGGCCAGTCGGCGAATGATTTCGGCAGCGACGCCAATGTGCGGCGCCACGCGCTCCGGGGTGAAGGCTCCGAGCCGCGACTCGACTTGCTGCCAGCCAATGGACAATTGGTTGATCGCCTGGCGGTCAATCAAGTTTTCTTCCACCAACGTTTGAGTCATTGCCAGGAGTAGCGCCGCGTCGCCGCCGGGGCGTATCGAAATATGCTCGTCGGCGTCACGGGCGGTTTCCGTGCGGCGCGGGTCGATCACCACAAGTCGGCCGCCGCGCTCGCGCAGCTTCTTGAGGCGCGAGCGAACATCGGGCGCAGTGAACACGCTGCCGTTCGACACACGTGGATTGGCGCCAATGCACAAAAAATACTGGGTGCGATCGATATCGGGCACTGGCAGCGCCAGCGAGTTGCCATAGACGTAGTACGACGCGGCGAAGCGGGGCGCGGTGTCTTGCGAGCTGGCGCTCATGTTATTGCGCGTGCCAAGCGCCTTCACCAACCCAGAGCGAATCAGCAGAATGCCGTGGCTGTGGACGATAGGGTTTCCCATATAGAGGGCGACCGCATCGGCGCCGTATTGGCTGCGAATCGCGCGCAGTCGGTCGGCCGTGATGGAAAAGGCGTCGTCCCACGAAATAGGTTCAAATGCGCCGCTGACAGTGCGGCGCATTGGCACACGGAGGCGATCGGGATCGTTGTGGATGGCGCCGATCGCGACTCCCTTGGGGCAAACGTAGCCCCGCGACAGGGGATCGTCCTCATCGCCTCGGACCGCCACGATCCGATTGTCGACGACTTCAAAGGCCAGCCCGCAGGCGGCCTCGCAAAGCGTGCAAGCCCGATATACCGTGCGCGACATGGGTGCGCCTCCGCTGGTGGGGGCAATACGGTGACGATTGTAACATGTGAGCGTAAAAGTCACGTTTTTTTCTGACTGCCGGCGTGTTCTAGGGGGAGGGAGTATAGTTTCAGGTACGCGCCAGGCTATGGATATCGAGGTCGACAAATGCGCTCGCTCGTGTTTTTCGTGATGCTATGTTGCTCGGTCGCGCAGCTTCATGCGCGCGATTGGTATGTCGATAATCGTCTGGGCGACGACCAGTTCAGCGGGCGACTGCGCTTGCCCGCGTCTGGAGACGGGCCGGTGCGCACCATCGCCAAGGCGCTGCGGGTTTGCGGCACCGCCGATCGGATTGTCATTGCGAATACGGGCATGGCGTACCGTGAGAGCTTCACCCTAGTTGGCGGGCGTCACAGCGGGTTGCCCGATTTTCCGTTCGTCGTCGAAGGCAATGGCGCGATGCTCGATGGTCGGACCTTGGTTCCGGCAGAGGCCTGGAGCGTGTTTCGCGGCGATATCTATCGCTTTCGACCGCCGCGGCAAGCCAGCGCCATGCTCTATTTGGGAGAGCGGCCGGCCCGCTTTCATCCACCACTGGAACGTCAAAATGGCGCGCCGCGGCTGGAGCCTTTGGAGTGGTCGCTCGTCGATGGTTACATCTGGTTTCGTGTCGAGCAAGGCAAGCTGATTGAAGACTATCCGCTGTCGATCGCCGCGTTGGCAGTGGGAGTTGGGCTGTACCACGTGCATGATGTGGTGGTGTCGAATCTGGTCGTGCAGGGATATCAACTCGACGGCGTCAACGCGCACGATGGTGTGTCGATGTGCCGGCTGAGCAACGTAACGTCTCGTGGCAATGGCCGTAGCGGATTCACGGTGGCCAACGCGTCTCGGGTGCTGCTGGATGGCTGCGTTTCGGGGGACAACGGCGCCAGCCAATTGCGTAGCGAAGGCTACTCGCATACCCGACTGATCAATACCTCTCTCTTGGCCAATACCGCGCCGCGGATCGTGTCGTCCGGTGGCGAGGCACAAATTGAAGGTGATTCGGCCGCCCCTCGATGATTTGACAAGCGCGAATTGCGCCTCATGGATCGCCGACAGAAGCGCCACTTTGCACTTTGGCTATTCGCTCGCGGTTGATTCCGCTTCGCCCAGATTGCGGCTTCCCATCGCTTGCCAGGCGGCGAGTTGAATGGAATCGACAACAAAGCCCACGTGGCCATCGCAAAAGAGAACATGGACTCCACCGGGGTGGCGGCTGCGCGCCGCGACATTGTGAGACAACCGATCCCACCAGTAGTTGTCGCGCGTGCTATGCGGCAGGCCGCCACGGCAATCGATCCGCGGATCGTTCGGCGTTCGCAGATGGTTGTACATCGAATGGCCGGGAGCGCCGTAGAGCCAGCGACTGCCACGCGTCTGTTGCAGGCGCCCGCCGGGCAGACACTGGGCCAGATAGTCTGTTAACTCTGGACCGTTCGCGCTATTGTCATTGCCTTGGGTCAAGACAAAGCCATTGGTGGGTCCACCGCTCCAGATACCGGGCGAGCTTTCTCCCTCGCCGGGGACAGAAACCACTGTTTCGGCGATGCAAACGGTTTGACTCAAGCCATCGCGGATGTCGGCGGCGCGAACCGCCGAGTTTTCGAAGAAGATACCGGTGATTTGCTTGCCGCCGGGATTGCGCGGCGAGACAGGGAGCGTGGTTCCGGTGTTCAGCGGATAATTGTGGACCGCGCTCGACGCCTGCACCTTTTGATTCAAATCGCTGGGGCAGAGCAATAAGGGCAGCATCTGCTCGATGGCAGGTTGGGGCGGCGAGTCGGGATTGGCATTGAAGTTGATCGTGCGATAGAGAGCGTCCTGCTCCAAATACGGCAACAGATGCGCATAAGCGGAAAAGCAGCGGCCTTGTCCGGCGACTGGGTGGCGCAATCTGCCCGGCGGAAACGCGCGGACGGCGGTGTGATAGGCATGCAGCGCCAGTCCGATTTGTTTGAGATGATTTCGGCATTCGGCGCGGCGAGCAGCCTCGCGAGCAGCCTGGACCGCCGGCAGCAAGAGGGCGACTAGTACGCCGATAATCGCGATCACGACCAGCAGTTCGACCAAGGTAAATGCGCGGCGCATGGTGAGGAATGCCGTGAGCGATCGTGTTTTGCAAACGACAGGATAGTAGCATATAATGTCACGATCATGTCAACACCCTATGAACTGAAAAACAGCGTTCGCAGTCGCCGTGAGACTCGCGGCTGGTCGCAGGCGGAACTCGCCGAGCGATCAGGGCTATCGCGAACTGCCATTAGCGCCATTGAAGGAGAGCGATTAACGCCATCGGTCGCCGCTGCGTTGGCATTGGCCAAAGTATTCGAATGCAGCGTGGAAGAACTGTTCGCTGGTGGTCGCGAGCGCGGCATCGACTGGGCATGGGCGCCCGCGCGCTCGCCCGCGCGATATTGGGCCGCCGAGTGTGGCGGAGTCACGCGGCTATATCCGGCCGAATCGAGCAGTCTGGGCAGCCCGGCGCACGACGGACTAGCACAGGAGAAGGGCGCCGCTGGCGGCAAGTCGTTGGCGCAGGCCGGCGACACCCTGGTCGTGGCTGGGTGCGATCCGGCGGCTGGGCTATTGGCCGCTGCATTGGCTCGACGCGCGGGAGTGCGAATGATTGTCGTGCCACGCTCGAGTCAGGCAGCGCTCGATCTGTTAGGGCAAGGGGTGGTCCACGCGGCGGGCGTTCACCTGGCGGCGGCTGGTCGGGCACATGGCAACGCGCAAGTGGTGCGAGCGCAACTGGGCAGTGGTTACCAGTTGCTGCGGGTCGCGCGGTGGCAAGCCGGCTTGACCATCACGCCAACGGCGGGAGTGAACAGCATCCAGTCGGCCGTGCGGGCAAGGCGGCTATCGTGGGTAGGTCGAGAAGCGGGGTCTGGCGCCCGGCAATGTCTCGACGAGTTATTGGAGGGGCGACGTGCGCCGGAGCGCATCGCGTACGATCATCGCGGTGTGGCAGAGGCGGTGCGATGCGGTTGGGCCGACGTGGGTGTATGCCTGCGACTGGTGAGCGAGGAGGCGCGCCTCGATTTTCTTCCCGTTCGCGAGGAGTCTTACGACCTGTGCGTGGCCAGCCACATGACGGACGATCCGCGCATTGTGGCGCTGGCCGCGGCGCTGCGCGGCCGCGACTATCGGCGGCGGCTGGGAGAGTTGCCCGGCTACGACGCCGCGCGCACGGGCGACTTGGAGACCGTGGGGTAACGATTGGCCGCGCGGGCGCCAGTTGCGTTATGCTCAAGGCTCGCGTGGAATGTTTCTCGCACCAGTTACAAGGTATTGAGGAGCACGACCGATGCAACTTAGCGCACGCAATGTGATCCGTGGAAAAGTCAAAAATGTGCAGCACGGAGCGGTCAACACCGAGGTGACGCTGACATTGCCCGGTGGAACTGAGCTGACGTCGATCATCACCAAGACATCGGCGGACAAGCTGGGCATTGCGCCGGGCAAGGAGGTGTTTGCCGTCATCAAAGCGTCGAGCGTGATGCTGGGGGTCGACTGACGCGGCGACGGTCGCCGCGAGGTCGCGCGATCTGGTCACCCCCGGCGCTTGCTTATCGACGCGCGGGCCGTACAGTAGCGTCTGTGCCGCTGACGCTTCCCTGGCGATCGATTGAGCTTGCGCGCCGATGCTACAGACGCCCAACTTCGAGAAACTGCCCGAGATCATTCGCCGGCCGGCGCTGCGCTATGTGGAGCATGTGGCGGCAGTCGGGGCGGGCAAACTGCTGGGGGTGACAGTTTTTGGCAGCGTGGCCGAAGGGGCGCGGCCGGGGGGACGCCATCGGCTGCAATCGGTGATCGTCCTATCGGAAATGGATTTGGAGATTCTTCGGCGGCTGGCGCCCGCCGGCGAGGAGTTTGGACCCTGGTGCATCTCGACGCCTCTGCCAATGACGCCCGACTATATCTGCGCGTCGCTCGACAGCTTTCCGCTGGAACTGCTCGAGATTCAGCAGACGCGGCTGATGTTGTGGGGGGGCGATTACTTTAACGCGCTTGATTTCGACGACGCGCATTTGCGGCTCGAGTGCGAGCGGGAACTCAAGGGCGCCTTGGCGGGCATCCACCAAGGGATATTGGGCTCGGGGGGGAGACCAGCCGCGATCGATCTGCTGCAGCAGCAAGCGGCGGCCAATATGCTGCGCGTGCTGCGAGGACTGTTGTGGGTTCACGGAGAGCGACAGCCGCTGGCCGAGTCTTGGCTGGTGGAGCGCGCCGAGGTGAAGTTTGAGACGCGCCTGCCCGCCTTGCGACAGGCGATTGAGGCCGAGGCCGATCACGATTGGCCCAAGCTGCGCCAGTTGTATGACGAAGTGAGCACCCTGGGCAAGCTTGCCGATGGCCGCTAGTGGCGCACGAGTGCGATGGCGTTTCGCGGTCTGCCTAGCCGCCTTGTCGCTTTGGGGCGCGCCGGCGCGGGGCGAGGTGACGGTGCCCGATCCGGGGCGCACGGTGGTTGTAGATGGGGCGGGAATTCTTTCTGAGCCGCAGCGCGCCGATCTGGAGCGGTGGCTTACTGAACTGGAGCAAAAGACCACCGCTGAAGTGAAGGTGCTCACCGTGCGCACCGCCGACGGCGAACCCATATCCGACTTTGGCCAACGGCATTATGAGTTGTGGAAGCTTGGCAAGGCGGGCAAGGACAATGGCGCGTTGGTCATCGTCGATGTCGACGAGCGGCATGTGTGGATCCAGGTGGGTTATGGATTGGAAGGGGTATTGCCCGATGGTTGGTGCGGATCGCTTTCGCGGCGGATCATCGACGAGTACATGCGAGGGAAGCGATATGGCGAGGGGCTATATCAAATGACGTTGTCGGTGGCCAAGCGCGTGGCGGACGACGCCGGCGTGAAGCTCACCGGCATGCCCGAAGTGCAGCCCGAGCCGGAAGGCCAAATCCCTGGCTGGGTGGTGCTATTGATCGCGCTAGTGATCATTTTTGTCATCCTTCAGCAACGATCGCGACCACGGCGGTCTGGAACCTGGGTGTGGGGGCCCAGCTACGGGGGAGGCTGGGGAACGAACTGGGGGGGTGGTTTCGGCGGCGGTTGGACCAGCGGCGGGCGATCGAGCGGCGGTGGATTTTCTGGGGGCGGAGGGCACTCGGGCGGTGGCGGCGGGGGCGGAAGCTGGTAGGATTTGCGGCGCGGCGATTTTGGTGGTTGGCGCCAAGGGCGGCGCGTTCTGGCATGTGAGGAAGCAATGAAAGGCACAATTGGCGCGATCGTGGCGGTGCTGCTCGTCGCGTTGCTGTTGGGCGGATGCTCGGCGTATCAGGGCTACCGCAAAGTGATCGTGATGGACGAACAGGTGAAGAGTAGTTGGTCGCAAGTGGAGAACCAATTGCAGCGCCGCTACGACCTGATCGACAACCTGGTCAACACCGTCAAAGGGGTGACGCAGCAAGAGCAAAAGGTGTTTGGCGACATCGCCGAAGCGCGCACGCGGTATGCCGGCGCCAAGACCACGGCCGAACGCGCCGAGGCGGCGACCGAAGTGGAGTCGGCGCTGGCGCGGCTGATGGTGATTGTGGAGAACTACCCTGAGCTCAAGTCGAACGAATCGTTCCTCAAGTTGCAGGACGAATTGGCGGGCACCGAAAATCGCCTGGCTGTGGAACGCAAGCGGTACAACGATTCGGTCCAGGCGATCAACGCGTATATTCGCCCCTTCCCGGGAAGCTTTTACGCGGGCCTGGCGGGCGTTGGCGCGGCGGAGTATTACAAGATCGACGAATCGGCGCGGCAGCGACCCAAGGTCGACTTCTCCGAGAAGCAAGAAAAACAAGAGGCATAGCCAACTGGAGAAGACAACGGCGTAGCTTTGCTCTCACTCCGCCGCCAGCGCACCGCTCGGCTAGCGCCGCAGGCGCCAAGCCAAGCAGAGTAGCGCCAGCACAACGAGCGTCCCTGTGCTCGGCTCAGGCACCGGAAGCGCGGCAGCAGCCGGATTAAAGTGGTCTGCCCAAATGGTGTAGTCGGCGCCGTCGACCTGGCCGTCGCCGTTGAAGTCGCCGGTCGATCCGTTCTGGCCCGAGGTTTGAAAGTGGTCTGCCCAAATGGTGTAGTCGGCGCCGTTGGCAATTGAGTCTCCATTGGCGTCGCCGGGGGAGAGCACTTTGGAGGGGCGAAAGTCGCGCTTGACGTTGGCGGTGGAGAGATTGATGCCGCTAAACAGCACCGTGCCCCCCAACGGCGGGCCATATCCCACGATGGTGTAAGTCCCGGGCGCTAGTTGCAACGAATACCCGCCGCTGCCCCAGGTGGTCGCCGTGAAGACAGCGCCATCGGCAACGCGGGTGGCCTGGATCGTCACGCCAGAGATTCCTTCGCCGGGCTGATAATAGCCGTCCGGGGTGATGTCGGTGAACGCGACGCCGGTGAGGTAAGGATTGTCGCTCTTGTAGGCGAAGTCCTCCGTGGACATCACGGTGTTGTATGTGTTACCGCCACTGGTGAAGAGACCGGTGGAGATGCCGACGCCGATCTCTTTGAACAAAGGGTTGAACATGGCCACGCGATGCCCGCGCCCTGCGACACCAGTATCGACATAGAACATGCGATCTAGCTCGGCGATGGTGGGGACAACGTCGATTGGTCCGGTGGAGCCGGAATAGCCGACATTCTCGCCGCCGCCAAACGCGCCGAGCGCGCCGTAACCGGCGGCCGCCATGCGTTGACCGGGGGTGGTGCCCCCCGCGCCTGTGTGGCTGAGGATGCTATTGGCGAGCAGATAATCGCTGTGTTGTTGCGCGGCGTCGGTGAGAAACGGATTGATCGCCAAGGGCTGTTTGGGCGCCGCGCTGATCGTGCCGGTCGCGAGTCCCTCGTTGAGATCGACATCGTATCGCGCGGCGGCATTGGCGGGGTCGGCGCGATCTCGATTGATCAGTTCCACCAGGTATTGCTCATAGGCGGTGGGGTAGACCGCCGCGGCGTGCGCACGGGTCGCGCTACCAACCACCGCGAAGAGCAGAACTAGCAGCCGACGCGTAGTGGTGTGCAACATGGTCGCAACTGTGAACGCAATAGCGAATCGAGAAAGTGAGACAACGGCGCCGCGCCCCGCGAGCGATGCATCGAGGCGCAACAGACAACTCGACAGAAATAGGGCCGCTAAACGCCGCGCAGTTGGCGGTGCTCGTCAATCACCCGACGGTATTCGCCAATTTCCACGTCGCGCTCGCAGCAGGTAATAAACAGATTGCCTTCGCTCGTGAAATTGTCGTCCCAAGCGATCACTTGCTCATCGGTCCAGGCGGGATCGTACTCGCGCAGCTTGTCGTCGGACATGCGGCTGAAGTAAGAGCGGAGATTGATATCGGTCTCGTCCATATCCTGGCCGGCCGGCAATCGTTCGTAATTGATGTCTTGCTTGGTCATGGCGAACGCCTCAAGGGGTGAACCGATGTGGTCCCAATGCAGCCACCTATTGTCGCCTGAATCAGGCGAGCGGGACAAGTCGCCCGGCGTCGATCTCGGCCCGCCGCTGGAGCCGGGAAGCTAGCTCCTGACTATGGGTGACGACGACCAGCATGGTCCCCTCGGTAGAGTGCAATTCCAGCAGCAGATCGGCCACGCTAGCGGCCGTGGCGCGATCGAGGTTGCCAGTCGGTTCGTCGGCCAACAAGAGTCGCGGCCCCGCGATCAAAGCGCGGGCAATCGCCGTCCGCTGACGCTCTCCGCCCGAAAGTTCCGCGGGTCGATGATGCAAGCGATGAGCGAGTCCGACACGGTCGAGCAAGAGTCGAGCGCGCGCGGCGGCGTCTGTCGAGCCAGCGCCATTGGCCAGAGTCGGAACCAGCACGTTCTCCAGAACCGTGCATTGCGGCAAGAGGTAATGCTCTTGAAAGACGAAACCGATTTGGTGATGGCGAAAACGCGCTTGACCGGGTTCGTCGAGCGCAAAGGGGTCTTGCCCTGCAAGTCGCACACTGCCCGACGTCGGCTGGTCGAGCGTGCCGATGATCTGCAACAGAGTGCTCTTGCCCGATCCACTGGGACCGAGAATAGCGAGGTTTTCACCGGCGGCTAGTTCGAGCGAGACGCCGCGCAGCACCGCAACGGGTTCGCCAGGCGTTGGGAACTCCTTGGTGAGGTCGATGACAGATAGCATGAGGAGAACAGCAAGGTAAACGGAACTGGAGAATCACGGTCGCGATTGTGCGTCCGCCGCTACATCCGGAATTGTGGCGTCGTCCGTGAGGTACTCGCGAAGTTTCTGGCGCATATGCGCGGGAATGGGGATGGCGTTCGGAACGCCGCATGGCGGAATGCGACAACAGACTGTCGTGGCGCGAATTGTGGCAACGTCGCGCGCGCCGGCCGTCACCGCGTATTCAAAGCTGATACTCTTTTCTCCGAGGCGGTGAATCGACAGCGCGATTTCGATCACATCTTCGAACTTGACGGGGCTGTGGTAGTCGCTGCCCACCGAGACGCGGGGAAAGCTGATCTGACCGTCCGAATCGGTTGCCGAGACGCTCATGCCTAGCGAGCGCAAGAACTCGTGTTCGACTTCTTCCATCCAGCGAAAAACGGCCGTGAAGTGGGCAATGCCGGCGGCGTCGGTGTCGTACCACTGCACGATGCGCGAGGTGCGGTAGGTCTTGGTCATTGCGTTTCGCGCTTTCCCGCGGCCACCGCGGTTTGTTCGCGGGCGGCGTCGTCGGATTGAGTGTCGGCCGCCAGCACATGCTGATAGAGGGCCAAAGTGCGAGCGGCCATGGCGCGATGGTGATAGCGATCGTTGATGGCAAAGTGACCAGCGCGACCCAGGTCCTGGCGCAACGTATGATCGGTAAGCAGTCGCGCGAGTTTCTCGGCTAAGTCGCCGGCATCGTGCGGAGTGAACAAAAGTCCGCCCTGGGTATCGGACAACATTTCTGGAAACGCGCCGTGCGCCGGCTGGACCACCGGAACCCCGTTGGCGAGGGCTTCTAGTATGGAGATGCCTTTGCTCTCGCGATACACGGTAGGGACGCTCATCACATCGATCGAGTGAAAGAAATCAATTTTTCCCTGACGATCAACTTCGCCCACGTAGTGAAAGCGATCGGTGAGACCGGCGGCCGCGAGACTCTGTCGGACCTGATGGAGGTACTCACGGTCACCCGCGCCCAGATAGCCCGCTGCGCGCAGCTTGAGCTTGGGCAACCGTGAATCGGCGGCTAGCAGGGGTAGCGCTGCGGCCAGTAGGTGCAAGCCCTTGTCGTGGCAGACGCGCGCAAAGTAGCCGATCGTCAACTCGTCCGCGGGGCGATGATCGCGCAGGTGATGGCCGTCGAGGCGCAGTCCGTGCGGAATGACGTGGATGCTCGAGCGCGGCACGTCGAGATAGTCGGACATGAAGCCTGCGTAGTAGTCGTTGAGCGCGACGAAGGCATTCACATGCTGGGCTCGCGAACGGAGCAATTCGCGAGCGCGGCTGTAGTGTGGCTCCGCCAGCTTTTCGAGAAAGATGTCCTCGCCCGAGAGGGTGCTTAAGACGGGCACGCGCAGCCGATCGGCAATTTGGCCGGCCATGCCAAGCAGCATGGAATTGGACAGATGAACCACATCGGGACGGGCCTCAGCGGCCAGCCAAGCGAGGAGCTTGTCGAGTTCCTTTTTTTGCCTGCCCGACTCGCCGGCGAGCATCGATACGGTGAGGTCGCCGAGTTTGGCGGGATCGGTGCTGGCGCCGCGGCGGGCAACGAAATCAAGCAGCGCCGGCTGATCGAAGAGGCGATCGACAAGCCACGGCGTGTTGCGAAAGAAACTGGACTTCTGCTGCAAATAGACGTTAATGCCGCCGTAGAAGACCCGCGCGAGGCTAACATTATTCTCGTCGGTGCGCAACGGCGTGTAGGTGGGAACCAGGAGGACGTCCTGGCCCAATTCGAGCAAGCCGGCCGCCAGCGTGTTGTCGTGCAGGCAGCTACCGCAGTACATGCCGGCTGCGCCGGCGGCGAGGTAAACGATCCGCATGCCGTTGAGTTTAGACGAGGCCGCCGACGGCGGCCACCAGGCAAGCGGCCTCTCCATGACAAAGTACGTTGTCATGGAATGCGGAGAGCCCACGGGCGACCCCATGGGCTCTCATTGCCGCAGGTTTGGAGCGACGACCTACCGCGCGACTGGTTCTCCGAGCGGCTGGGTAAAATCGATCGTGACGTAGTCGCCAGTTTGCAGCACTCGACTGCGCGTCTGGGTACGCGGCTCGCCCCCTTGGTCCCAGGTGGCCGTCAGCTCAATGCGCAGTTCTTTACCGGGTTCGATCACCGGCGTCATCACCACACGGTCGGCGCCATTGCCGTAGACTCGATGGCCATTCAAGTCGACCGCGGACTTGGCGCTGGGGAGCACCACATGAATCGCCGCGCGATCGGCCTGGCCCGGAAGAGGCTCCGCTTCGTTCTCGTTTTCAGGCAACGGGCCGTTGTTGGCTAGCTGCTCGGGAGAACCCTCGCCCTCGACGGATATTTGGTCGTCGGCGCTGGCGTTCTCGTCGGTCGAGTCGACGGCGGAGTCAGCCGATTCGTCATAAGGCGCCTCGGAATATTCCGGCACTCCGTATGGCTGGTCGGCCGCGTAACCCAATGGCACGCTGCCCCACCACCAGTTGTTGGCACCGAGGTAGTGGCGTCCGCGCCAGCCATAGTGTTGATTCCAGTTGCGACCTGCGTACTCCCCGGCGTAATGATTGTAACGGTGATCGCCATCGCGATGATCGCCGCCGCGAAGTTGTTGATGCTGTCCGTTGGGGTGATGATCGGCAGCGACGTGTTTCTTTCCGGCTTCGTGCTGGTTGCCGGCGTGTTGTGGGGCATGATGCTGGGCGCCATGGCCAGCGGCGCCGCTATGAGGAGCATGTTGGGCGTTGCCGCGATGGCCTCCAGCATGCGAGGCGCCGCGGTGTCCGCCGCCGCGCCCACCGCGAGCCAGGGCCACATCGACCGACAAAACGGCAACCGCCGCTAGCGCCAGGGCGCACGAAGTTCGAGAATGGATCGTCTTGAGCATGATTGAGGTCTCCTTCTGTTGAGAGCCTAGTTCATGCGGAGGTGTTGGCTTGCATTGCCTCGAGCGCGGCGCGGATTGCCACCGCTATGCTGTAGGCGTGGCGACGGGTGCAACAGCGATGCCGAATGTGCGGGATGATCGCCCCAGTGTGCCTGCGTCACTCGGGCAGGCGAAAGAGTCGCCGCGCGTTGGCCGTGGTGATCCGCGCGATCACTTCGACACTTGTGCTGCGGGCTTCGGCCAGACGGGCCGCCGTGTGGACTACATGCGCGGGTTCGTTGCGCTTGCCGCGAAATGGCTCCGGCGAGAGGTAGGGAGAATCCGTTTCCACCAGCAAACGATCCGCGGGAATTTCGGTCGCGACGGCGCGTAGTTCTTGCGACTTCTTGAAAGTGAGCATGCCAGCAAAGCTCACATACAATCCCAGGTCGATACATTCTCGGGCGGTGTGGATGTCGCCGGTGTATGAGTGCATCACGCCCGTGAGCGGGCCGCGAACACGCGCCGCGCGCAGCATTTCGAGTATGTCTGGCAGACTATCACGGGCATGCACGATGAAGGGGAGGCCAGTTTCCTGCGAAAGGCGGATATGTCGCTCGAAGTAGTCCTGCTGCAAGGCGAAGGGCGCGTAGTCGCGATAACGATCGAGACCCGTTTCGCCCAGCGCGACGACGCGCGGCTGTCGCGCGAGAGCGCAGATCTGGTCCCAATCGCCGGATTGGGCCTCGTGGGTGTAATTGGGATGCACTCCAACGGCGACATGCATACCCGGGAAATCGCCGGCCAGTTTCAAGAGGGCCAAGCTCGACTGGAGTCCGACGCTGACGCCGATGACATGCTTAACGCCCGCCCCGCTAGCGCGCTCGATGACGGCGGCGCGATCGGAGTCAAACTCTTGCTGATCGAGATGCGCGTGGGTGTCGACGAGCGTCACACGAGCACTTTGGTGGTCTCTTCCAGGTTCTCGAGATGCCCTTTTTCTTGACCGAGCAATTCTTCAGCCAGATGACGGGCCTCGGCGTCGCCTCGTAAGCGCTCGATACAGCCTTCGATTTCGGCGATCACCGGACGCTGTAGTTCGATCGACTCGCGCACCAGGTATTCGAGCGACAGCATATTGAGATCGGTGAACTCCATGGGGAAGCCCCCTTTGGCGATGCGGCCATCACGCTCGATGATCAGTTCGGCGATGCGCGCGGCCATTGCTTTTTGCGCCGCCACCATTTGAGCCAGGGTGGCCGCGGCGCGCTCATCTCCGGCGCGGCTCCAGGGAGAGACGCCCTCGACATAGGTAGGGAGCGAATACCGTTGGAGCATCAAGAGCTGGTTCAACACATCGATGTTGCGCGAGGTAGCCATGAGCGACGCCTACCGTCCTGCTTTCTGATTTACGACAACAGCGACGACGCAGCCGCCTTGGTCCAATCGAACAAAGTGTCGTTGCGGATTGCCAACGCTACCACGGGTGCGGTGATGAACACCACGTACGCGCCAGCCAACGAGAGCATCGAAAACTCGACCGGCAAGCGATGCTCTGGCTCGGGATCGAGGGTCATCACTTTGACCACCCGAAGGTAATAGAACAGGCTGACGACAGTATTCAAGCAGGCGATGACCAACAAGGCGTATTGGCCCGATTCGACCAACGGATAGAAGATGGCCACTTTGGCCATGAAGCCCACGAGGGGTGGCATGCCAATCAGGCTGAACAGAATGATCGAGAATGCGACCACCATGCCCGGACAGCGACGTACCAAACCGGCGTAGTCGTCGATTTCCTCGCTACGAAGCGCGTTGCGCAAGAACGCGACGATCGCGAAGGCGCCCAGGTTCATGAACAAGTAGGCGCCAACGTAAAACGCCATGCCCGAGATGGCGTCGGCCGCCCCGTTGGGATTGGTTCCGACCATCTGCAGCGCGGCGGCGATGGGCATCATCATGTAGCCGGCGTGAGCAATTGTGGAATAGGCCAGCAGGCGCTTGATATTGGTTTGACCGTAGGCGGCAAGATTGCCAAAGGTGCACGTGAGGGCCGCCAGGAAGCCAACCACCCAAACAGCAAACTGTCGTACGGGCGCCAATGTTTGGTTGATCGCCGCGCGCGACTCGTTTGCCGCGGGCGCTTCGGCCGGGGGATCCCCTTCTTCGGCATAGCGCACCACATGCACCTTGGCGGCGCTGGCGACCGCGACCTCCGCCGGTGGCGGTTCGACCAAGCGCGGCTCGCGTGATTCGGGGACGTAGCCAAGTCCTAGTCCGACTCGCACCAAGAGGGCCAGCGCAGCGGCCTTCGAGGCCACCGAGAGATAGGCGTTCACCTCGGCGCTGGCGCCCTCAAACACGTCGGGGCACCAGAAGTGAAATGGAAACGCGCTGAGCTTGAACGCCAGCCCAACCATGGTCATCAATCCGCCCAGCACCAGCACCATGTAGCGATCTTCCATCGCCGGGCCAGCTTGCAGGATTTCGGCCAGGCGAGTGGCGACGGTGGGCAGGTGGCAAGTGCCGGTTACGCCCGCCAAGAGGCTGATGCCATACAGCATGATGCCGGCCGTACCGGCGCCATAAACGACGTATTTGAGCGCCGCCTCGCTCGATTGCCGCCGACCTTTGAGCATGCCGGCCAAAGCGTACGACGGAACGCTGGCCATTTCGACGGCGAGAAAGACGATTAACAGGTGATTCGCCGAGGCCATCAGACACATACCGATCGTGCCGCCTAGCACCAAAGTATAGAAATCGGCGGCGTCTTCACGATCGGGAATGCCCGAAAGCTGGGTGAAGATCACGAACAACACGACGAACAACAAGAGCAACGCCCGAAAGTAGATGGTGAAAGCGTCGTGCACCAGCATGCCGGTGAAGATCTCGCTGCCGAGGTTGGGATCGCTGGCCTGGCCGCTCAGGTAGAACCAAGGTGTGGTGGCCACCAAAGCAATCACGGCGCCGGCCAGCGGAAGCCATGCCGACAGGAATTGCGCTGCTGCGCCGCTCGCGCGGTTCCAACTAAGCACACGGAGCAACAACATCGCCACAATCGTCGCCACCAGAATCAACTCGGGCAAAAACGACGGCAGCGAGACATCGACTGTGTCGCGGACCAGATTTTGAATTAGTTCGACAAAATTCACTGCGGCTGTCCTGCGTCCAATGTGTGGGAGACGCCTTGCGAGTTACGGCTAGCGCGAGAGCGCGGCGGTTTCTGTCGTCGCGTCGGGAACGGTCACACCATCGGTCGGGTGATTGATTTTGGTCCAATCGGTGAGCTGCGCCACCTGTTGGTTCACGCTCGGCTCCATGTAGTTGAAGACGGCCTGCGGATACACGCCCAACAACACGCAGAGCACGCACAGCGGCGCGACGATCGCCACTTCGCGCGGGGTGATGGGGGTGATCGCCTCGCCGTGCGGGCCTTTGTATTCGGCGCCCAGGTAGACGCGCTGAATGGTCCACAGAATGTAACCCGCGGTGAGAATCACCACGGCGGCGGAAATCACGGCCAGCAAGTAGCTGTACTTCCAGGCCGACAAGGTCACAAACACCTCGCCGATGAATCCGCACAGGCCGGGCAATCCCAAACCGGCGAAGAAGATGACGATCGACAACCCAAAGTAAACGGGCATGCGCGTGGCCAACCCGCCAAATTCGTTCAAATTGCGGTGATGCACGCGTTCGTAAATTACGCCGACGATGAAGAACATGCCGGGCGAGCTGATGCCGTGGGCGATCATCTGGTACATGGCGCCGTTTACGCCTTGCGCCCAATACCAAGGATTGAACTCGTTGCCGGCGGTGGCGCTCCAAACTCCCAGACCGAGCAACACGTAGCCCATGTGGCTTACTGAGCTATAGGCGACCAGACGCTTAAAGTCTTTTTGGGCCATGGCGGCAAAGGCGCCGTAGACCATGCTGAGCACGCCGAGTCCGGTGACAAACCAAGCCAAATCGTAGCCCGCTTCGGGGCAGATGGGGTAGCAGATGCGGATAATACCGTAGCCGCCGAGTTTGAGCAGCACGCCGGCAAGGATCATGGAGATGGGGGTCGGCGCCTCAACGTGCGCGTCGGGAAGCCAGGTGTGCAGCGGCACGCTCGGCACTTTGATGATGAAGCCGATGAACAGCAGGATAAAGGCCCACCATTGCAGCGACTTGCCGAGCCAGAGTTCCTGGCTGAACAAGTTGGTGTTTTGGCCAAGCTGCGACAGCGCCAAGATATTGAACGTGTGGACAGGATGCTCGGGATTAGCCTGTTCGATCATGTCGATCACGGCAGGCGCCACATGCGCGGCGGTCAATTGCTCGCGCGAGAGTTGACTGATATCGCTCGTGAAGTACAGCATGAGAATCGCGATCAGCATCAGCACGCTGCCAAACAGCGTGTACAGAAAGAACTTGATCGCCGCGTACTCCCGCCGCGGGCCGCCCCACACGCCTATCAGGAAGTACATCGGCAGGAGCATCACTTCCCAGAAGATGTAGAACAAAAAGAAATCGAGCGAGACGAAGACGCCGAGCATGCCGGTCTCAAGCAACAGAAACAGAATGCAATACGCCTTCACGTTCTTTGTGATGGGCCAACTGGCCCACATCGCGAGCATGCTGATGAGCGTGGTCAAGACAATCAGCGGGAAGCTGATGCCATCGATGCCGAGCAGGTAATAGATGTTGAACGTCTTGATCCACGAATGGGAATAGACGTTTTGCATGCCGGCTTGACCGATTTCGAACTGCAACGTGTCGACATTGCCGCCACCGGGAATAGCCATCCAAGCCGTAATCAAGAAAACCACGGCAGTGATGAACAACGAAAAGAGCTTCATCGCCTCGGGCTTTTCGCGCGGGAAGAGCATCAAAGGCAAAGTAGCCAATGCCGGCAAGAAAATGATCAGGCTGAGCAGAGTGCCGGCGGGACTGAATTCGGTAGGCATCGCAAAAAGTTCCAGCAGACTTGAAGTCGGTGTGCGTTGGGAATTTGTCGGGGGCGGTCTATCCGGCGACCGCGTAGCGCAGGGCAAAGCTAGCCAGCACGAACAAGGCCACCGTGCCAATCACGATATACATCACATATTCGCGGAGCCGTCCGGTTTGTATTCCGCGAATCGTCAGGCCGAATGAGTAAATCCACCCGGCCACAATGTTGACCAGTCCATCGACCACATAGCGGTCGATGAGATCGTCGAAGGTGGCGATCGTCCGAATTCCGCGCGCCAGCGCGTCGATCAAGCGGTCGATCACGAGTTTGTCGAAATTGGCGACCGCGCGAGAGACAACGTGGACCGGTTTAACGAACAGATTGTCGTACAACTCGTCGAACCACCACTTATTGACCAGGAAGCGGTAGATGCGAGGAAACTGCGCGCGGACCTCGTTGGGGTTGAGCGCTCCCACGGCATAGAACATGGTGGCCAGAAAGAAGCCTAACAACGCCGTGGCGGTGGCCACGAGGCTAGCTTCGATATGCGCGGCGCCGGCGTGCGAGGCATGCTCGTCGGGATGAATCAACTGATTCCACACCAAGCCCGGATCGATCGCTCCCACGGGCCGCGCCTGCTCCAGGATGTTGGACAGGCTCAGATTGGTGAATGGCAACGTCCAGGCGACCGTGATCGCGAAAAATGCCAGCACCAAAAGCGGCACAAACATTACCGGCGGCGATTCGTGCGCGTGCTCGTACTTGTGGTGATCGCGCGGCTTGCCAGCAAAGGTCAGATACCACAAGCGGAACATGTAAAAAGCCGTCATCGCGGCGCCGCCAGCGGCCGCGTAGTACAACCACGCATGCAAGCCGTTGAGGCCCGTGCCGTCGTTGGAGTTTCGGAAGGCGGCGAGCTGCGCGATGATTGCGTCTTTGGAATAGAAACCGCTGAAGCCGATGCCGGCGCCGATAAAGGGAATTCCGAAGCCAGCGATCGCCATGCAACCAACGAGCATGGTGTAGGCGGTGAAGGGCATCTTTTTTCGCAAGCCCCCCATCTCGCGCATGTCGTTGGTATGGACAGCGTGAATCACAGATCCGGAGCAGAGAAACAACAGGCTCTTGAAGAACGCGTGCGTAAACAGGTGCAGCAGGCCAGCGAGCCAAGCGCCAACACCGAGCCCCAACATCATGTAGCCGAGTTGGCTGATAGTGGAGTAGGCCAGCACACGTTTAATGTCCGTGGCGGTGATAGCGATGGTCGCCGCGATAAACAGAGTGATCGCGCCGGCATACGCGATGACCAGCAGAACCTCGGGGGTGAAGACGGGATAGAAGCGCCCCACGAGAAAAACACCCGCGGCGACCATCGTGGCCGAGTGCACCAAGGCGGAAACCGGCGTGGGGCCTTCCATGGCGTCTGGCAACCAGACGTGCAGCGGAAACTGCGCGCTCTTGCCCACGCAGCCGCAAAAGATGCCGATACCAGCGACGATCAGCAGACCATAACCAAATTTCTGCGAACGCCAGTCGTTGATTTGCGTAGCGGTGGGTTGGACGCCAGCGGCGATTTCGTAGCGCGCGCCCGCCTTGACCATTCCATCGGGAATAGTTTGCGACAGGCCCATCGACGCGGGCCGGACCAAGGAAAAGAGGCCAGGCGTCAGACCTTCAGTAGTCTTGTGATCGCCGAACGAGAAGGTGCCCAAGCTGCCCCAAAGCGCCATCAGACCGATGATCATGCCGAAATCGCCAACGCGATTAACGATGAAGGCCTTGTTGGCCGCGGTCGATGCGCTGTGGCGCTCGATATAGAAGCCGATCAGAAAGTAGGAGCAGGCGCCGACCAGCTCCCAAAATACGAATGTCATGAGCACGTTGCCCGAGATGACCAGGCCCAACATGCTGAAGCAGAACAGCGACAGGTATTGGAAGAAGCGGTAGAAGCGGCCTTTGCGATGCAGGTGATGTCCATTGGCCAGCGTCACCTCATGATCGGTCACGTCGTGCAACTCTTCGTGCATGTAGCCCGTGGCGAAGAAGTGAATGCACGTGGCGATCAGCGTGACCATCGTGAACATGCAGACGGTCAAGGCGTCGATGTAGTAGCCGATTTCGATCACCAGCGGCCCAAACGTAGCGAGCGAGTACCAACTGCCGCCATAGTAGATTGGCGGCTTGGCGGCATGCTGGTCAGCGTCATTGTGCTCCGCATCGGGATGTGACTCGTGGGCCGGTTCTTCGGCAAAGTTGGCCAATTCTACGGGCGCGGCCACATCGGCATTCGTCAAGGCCGGCGACTCGCTCCGCTGCGCCGCATGGTGAACGGCCGGCGCATGCGGTGGGTGGTGTGACAACCAAAGACAAAGCGACGCAAACGAGAGCACAAACGATGTGAGAATGGCGCCGGTGGCCAGATAGCCCGCCAACACACCCGCTTTGCCGAGCCGGGGGCCAAAGAACAGAATGATGACGAACGACGCCAACGGCAGCAGCCAAGCGGCGCCTAACAGCAGTGGCAGGAGGTGCTCGAGAGTTTCCATCAGCCCTTCAGCTCTTCCGCGTGATCAACGTCGATCGTGGCGTGATTATTGTAGTAGTTGAGGGTGATCGCGAGGGCCACCGCCGCTTCGGCCGCCGCCAGCACGATGACGAAGAGCGCGATCAAGTGGCCGTCCAAGCCCAAGGCGAAGCTGGTGTCGGCGCGGAACGTATCGTTGGCGAACGCGACAAAGTTGATGTTGGCGCCGTTAAGCACCAACTCGATGCCCATCAGCACCCCGAGCGCGTTGCGCTTGGTGGCCATACACACGGCGCCGCAGACAAACAGCACGGCGCCGACCAACAAGAAGTGCATGGTCCCGACAGGTTGGCTGAGCAAGTCCATGAACTAGGTTTCTCCCAGCGTGCCACGGGCACGCTTCTTGGTGCGGGCCAAATAGGCGGCGCCCACCAACACAACCAACAAGTGCACCGATACGATTTCGAACGGCAGCAGATAGCTCGACATGCCGCGGCGCAAGATCGGATTGGGCTGATCCAGCCGGTCGACACGCGGCCCTGACAATGCCATGCCAAGTCGGGTCGCTGTGCGCGCGTCGCGCAGGACAACAGGCGAAGCCTCCGCAGGCTCTTGATTGTTGCGCCGCATGGCCGCTGGGCGCGCCGCAGTCTGAGTCGCTGCTGCTGTCGCAACCGCCGGTCCGTACCAATCGGCAACTGTGACAATGCGGTTGACAAGCACCGCGAACAGCGATCCACCGACAATTGCCGCCAGAATCCACTCGCCACCGCGAGTTTTCATCGAAATGAAAGGGCTTTGCGCGGTCAGCATGACGCCAAACACCAACAGCACCAAAGTGCCGCCGACATAGATCATCAATTGCATGGAGCCGACAAAATCGGCGCCCGCGAGAAAGAATAGGCCGGCGGTGGCCCCAAGCGACAAGATGAGATAAAAGGCCATCCGCACGATATTGGACGAGATGACCACCGCCACGCCAAAGGCGCAAGCGACCAAGGCGAACAGCAGGAAGAAGAACGATTGCCAAACGATCGCGGCCAGCATTTACTTGCCTCCCTCGAGTTGAGAGCCGGCATTGGCCGCAACGCGTGCGGCGATCGACAACGGCCGATTTGAATTGCGATCGCCGCCAGCCACATGGTCTTGCGATGACGCAGGGGCGGCAACGGGCGCCGGTTCGAGCAATTCGGCTTCGCGCACCGTGCCAAGCACCACGTTCTGCCACGGCATTCCGCCGGGAAACAAGAAGCCATTCCAAATCGTGGCGCCCAAAAACATGACGGCCGCGATCGGAGTGCAGTATTTCAGGCAGGTCTTCATCACCTGATCGATGCGCAGTCGCGGCAGGGTCCAGCGAACCCAGATCATCACAGTTACGCCCAGCACGGCCTTGGCGACAAAGTTGACGAAACCGAGGAAGTTGACGAACCAGTGCAGAAACGTGTCCGGCTCGGCGTCGATCCAGCCGACCAAGGGAATGGGCCCATTCCAACCGCCGAAGAAAAGAATCGTGGCCAAACCGCTGACGGTGAACATCGAGCCGTACTCAGCCATATAGAAGGCCAGCCAGCGGAATCCGGAATACTCCGTATGAAACCCGGCGACAAGCTCGCTCTCTGCCTCGGCCAAGTCGAACGGAGCGCGATTGACGCTAGCCACCGCGCAGGTGAAATAGACCCAGAAGGTGATGAATGTGAAGGGGTCGTGAAAGACAAACCAGTTGGTGAACAAACCGCGCTGCATGTCGGCGATGGCCACCAAGTCCATGGTGCCAGCGATCATGACCGGCACGACCACGCACATGCCAAGCGGCACCTCATAGCTGACGACTTGCGCCGCTTCGCGCATGGCGCCGAATAGCGACCATTTCGAGGCCGAAGCGTAGCCGCCCAGGATGACGCCAAAGACCTCCAGGCCCAACACGGCCAGAACAAAGAAGATCGCAACATTCATCCGCTGAGCCGCCCAACCGGAGGCGAACGGCAAGGCCAGGAGGGCCACATAGGACGCGGTGAAGCTGATGTATGGCGCCACGCGAAACATCAGCTTGTCCGCGTCAGCGGGCATCAGGTCTTCTTTGTTCAGTAGCTTGATGCCATCGGCAAGTAGCTGAAGCCAGCCGAACTTGCCACCAGTGCGGGTCGGCCCCAACCGATCCTGAATGCGGGCGGAGATTTTGCGCTCCATCCAAACAAAGGTCATCGCGCCCACGAATGGCACGATGAGCAATAACTGCGTTTGGATTACGCCGGTGACCAGATAGGCCAGCCACCACGGCAACCCCACGGAATTGGCGAAGAAATCAGCCACAGACTCGGTCTTTCAACAAGAACCGACGGGCAAGCGCGGCCCGACGGGGCGAAATCGTCGCGGGAGTCGCGTCGGCGGCTCCCAACAAGATCGTGAAATATGGCACAAAGGCCAGCCGCGTTACAAGCCCCTGGGGACAAAAAGTAAGCAGGGCGCGCCTTCGGGATCAGGAGCTGGCGCCGTCTTCAAGCCCCAGGGGACTCACGCCAATTTAGAACCAGGGACCTGCGCCCCCGGTAACTGACTGGCGACTGACGTAAGTGAGCCGATGGCTCGAACGTTGAAACGAGTGGTCTTTCGGATGGCGCGAATTAGCGGTCAATCTCGCCCATCACCACATCGAGCGAGCCGACAATGGCGGGCACATCGGCGATCAGGCAACCACGGCATAGTTCGTGAGTTACCGAGAGGTTGCAGAACGAACTACTGCGAGCGCGCACGCGCCACGGAATCGAGGTTCCGTCGCTAACGATATAGAAGCCCATCTGACCGCGTGGCGCCTCGGTCTCAAGATATGCCTCTCCCTTGGGGAGTTTCTCGGTCAATTTCACCGGCACGCCAAAGGCGCCTGTGGCGGTGCTATAGCGATCCATCGCTTGCCGCACCAAATCGACCGATTGAATCACTTCGAGCATGCGCACATAAAACCGATGCCAGCAATCGCCGAGCACGGCCTCGCTAGGCACCGCCGGATAGTCGTGGTCTTTGGGATAGTGCCCACCTTTTTGGACAATGACTTCAAAGGCGTAGCCATCGTACATCTCGGTGTAGCGCTCTTCGCCATCACGGCGCAGGTCATGATCGACGCCACTGCCGCGGATCACCGGGCCTGTGCAGCCGTAGGCGATCGCCATTTCGGGAGACAGCACGCCGATGTTCGCCGTGCGGCGAACGAAGATCGCGTTGGTGGTCAACAGCGCGTGACACTCGTCAATTACCGGAAGTAGTTGGGTAAGAAATTCGTCGCACTTTCGCAGCCATCCGGTTGGCAAGTCGTGGGTGGCGCCGCCCACGGTGAGATAGCTGTAAGTCAACCGCGCGCCGCAGACCTCTTCAAACAAATCGAGGATGCGCTCGCGCTCGCGAAAAGCGTACAAAAATGGGCTGAACGTTCCCAGGTCGAGCCCGTAGGCGCCCATGCCCACCAAGTGGCTGGCGATGCGGTTCAATTCCGTGATGATCACGCGCAAATGCCGCGCCTTGTCGGGCAGCTCGAGCTTCATGAGCTTTTCGACCGTCAGGGCCCAGCCGAGATTCATGTTCATCGCGGCCAGGTAATCCATGCGATCGGTATAGGGAATCCACTGCCTGGGAGTGAGATTCTCGCCGATCTTCTCCGCGCAGCGATGCAGGTAGCCGATATGAGGCGTCACCTCGGAGACGATTTCGCCGTCGGTTCGCAGCACCAGTCTCAGCACGCCGTGCGTGCTGGGATGCTGCGGCCCCATGTTGACGAGCATCTCGTCGGTGCGGACATCAAACTCGACGATTCGCTGATCTTCCAGATGAGAGACTGCCATTGGGGGTCTTCCGCGTTCCACGCAAGTTGCCCTCGTCGCTGCGAAGGAGCGCTGTGCGAGGGGCGATAAGGTCTCGAATTCTATGTAAGTTACCGACCGCGAATCCCGTGGTATTCCAGCGGCATGTCGTAGTCCTTGCGCAAAGGATGGCCCACCCAATCCTCAGGACACAAGATGCGACGCAGGCCAGGATGCCCCACAAACCGCACGCCCGACAAGTCATAAACCTCGCGCTCATGCCAGTCGGCGGTCGGCCAGATCTGACTGACACTGGGCACTTCTGGAATTTGGCCGGGCACGTCGTCTTGCCAGCGCGGGAGCATCACCTTGAGAACAAGGCTGACCTTGCCTTTGAAACTCCAGAGGTGATACACGACCTCGAGATGCGGAGCGAAGGTCGCCTTGGCGGCTTTCTTTGGATCTGGCTCGAAGTAGTCGACAGCAGAAATGCAATTGAGCATCTCAAACTTGAGATCGGCCTGATCTCGCAAATAGAGGCAAACCTCGACCAGGCCGGAGGGAGACACCTCGATCCAGGGATCAATCGCCTCCAGATTGGCGCCGGTAATCTCATCGCCAAACTGCTGCTTCAGCCGGTCGAGAAACGCCTGTCCGCTCATCTTTGCTTTGAATCCTTATCGACAATCCATCTTGATCGCGAGGGGGGCGGCGACCGCTTGAAAATCAGGCGACCAACGTTACCGGTCTCTCGCGCGGCGCGCTCGGATCGGAAAGTATCGTCGGGCGCTCTTCCCCTCGGCCTTGCGTCATCGCCCGCACCCAATCGAGATCGCCGCGCTTCCAAACATAAGCAAAGCCGACGATCAATACGGCAAAGAACACGGCGATGTCGGAAAACGCAGTGCGAGTGAGGCTCTTTCCCGCGCCGACCAACGCTTGCGAATCGGCTGGCGCATTGGCGCCTGGATCACGGACTCCCAACTCGGCGAGCAATCCTGAGGCGGCGGGGGTAAGCGCGGGGCCGGCGGCGGATTGCGTCACGCGATCAAGATGGGGGTTGGTGAGTTGAACTGCCTTTCCGTACACCGTTGCCCACGGAAAAAAGAACGCAACTTCCACATCGAAGATGATGAACAGAAGCGCGACCACGTAGAAGCGAAGGTCGAACTGCACGAAGCTGGAGCCAATGGTCGGCTCGCCACATTCGTACACCTCCAGCTTTTCCACATTGGGGGCATTAGGACGTAAGAACCAACCGACCACCAGGTTTACAAACAGGAACAGCAGGCCCACCGTGGTGAATAGGGCCAGATAGGCGACAATCGACACAGAAGTCATAGCGAGCGCGCTTTCGCCAACGTGGCATGATCCGGAATCTCGCTATTCTAAGAAACCGACCCCGGCTTGCAAGGAGATGCAAATTCGGGCCGCAAAGGGGGTGTCGGCAGGAACGACGAGGCGCTAGCGAGCGATCTCATTGGCGCCGTGTTGCTTGGGATCGAATCCCTCCGGCCAGCGCGTGAACCGGTCGTAGCGAGCGCCCGATAGATTGGCGCCATCGAGCCGTGCGCCGGCCAAGTCGGCGCCGGTCAATCGAGAGCCAGCCAGCGAAGCCTTTGCCAACTCGCATTGGAAAAGGCAGGCGTTGTGCAGGTTAGCCCCCTCCAGATGGGCGTTCGTCAGGTTGGCGCCGATGAGCGATGCGCCCATCAATTGCGCCCGTGACAACACCGCATCGCGCAAATTTGCGTGCGACAAGGTGCTGAACGACAGGTCGGCCTCGCTCAAGTCGCTGCTATGTAAATTGGTCTTGATCAGGACGGTGCGATTCAGCGCCGCGTGTCGCAGCGCGCAGCCCGAAAGGTCGGCGCCGGCGAGCTTTGTCGCCTCGACCTCGTGCAGCACGTCGCCGGTCGTCTTGTCGCGAATCTCGATCAGAGCACGGGCCTCCAACAGAGCGCTAATTCGAGGCATTGCGGCCGAACTGCGAAAGAGCGTACGGCAAGAGGGCGATCAATGCACCTCTAAGAGCATAGATCGCGCTGGGTAGCGTTACGGCGCGCACTGACAACGGGGCAGAAATGCCGATTGTGACGGAAATGACGCATCGCCGTCGAGCAATGCAATCAGGCTTTATCACCCGACGTCACTGTGAGCGATTGCCGTCCCGCGAAGCCAGCGTCGAGATCGTGCCAGTACTGCACTTCCGACTCGCCCAGCTTCCAGCAGAGGTAGACCACCCTGCCGTCCATCTGGCAAGGAAAATCAACCAGTCCCTCAAGTCCATCCTTGGGTTCGACACCCAGTTCTAGCAGTTCCTCGACATAGGCCCGAATTTGGCGCGCGTCTTTTTCCAGCTCGTCTTCGACTTGCGACAATTCCTCACTGTAGAGATCGTTTCGCTGCGGATCGCGGTCGCCCCGCAACATGGCCAAACGCTCACGGCGGTCGACAATATCGCGGGTTAATTGCTGCAAATCGGTGACAATCGCGCGCACCAACGGCAGCATCGCATTTGCTTCGTCGAGCGTGAACAATCGCTGAAATTCAGGGGTTTGACGAGGCATCGTTCACCTTCGCGCTCCAGGTGAGCAGGCGTCTAGTCTATTGATTGGGTCCACCATGCACCGGTTCGGCGACCAACTTGGATTCGGCGACGACCGTGGGGTTGAGCGTAGCGCGACCCCACGCTACCTCCACAGGCAGACGTGAAAAATCGACCACACAACCATCGCGGCTGTAGCAGCTCAAGTCGAATGTTGCCCCCATGAAGATGCAGTCCACAGGACAGGGGTCGACACACAAAGCACAGAACATGCACTTGGTGTAGTCGATGGTGAAACCCGTCACACGGAAGCCTTTTCCCTGTGTGACGCGCTCTTTACCAATGTAGATGCAATCGACGGGGCATGCCTTTGCGCACTGGTCGCAAGCTATGCAGGTCGTGAGATCATAGCGGTGGAAACCGCGATACCGGGGGGATACGGGGGCCGGCAACTCCGGGTATGCGAACTGATCGGTAAAAGTCTTGCGATCGGTATCGTAAGTCACAAACCAGTAGCGAGCGGTCACCCAAAGGCCGTGGGCGACCGTCATCACCGCGTCTCGAATATCCTTAAACCATTGCAGCATAACAGCTTTCTGGCTGGCAATGAGCGACAGCGACAATCAGCCGGAAACCATACGATCACCGGCCGAGTCAGACGAGAGGCTACGTGCCTTGTTGGATTATATGCCTGGGCGTGGCCTCTGCAATGGGATGCCGGATATAGCGCAAGTTTAAGGTAGACAAACGATTGCGGTGACTTCCGAACAGATTGGATTGACGGTCGGCGACTATGCGTAATCCGTGCCAAGAAAGCATGAAAATCTGACCAATCCACTTGCCTTCGCTTGACTGGCCCCTAGCGGGGCGTACAGTGAATGGTGAGGAATATCAATGCTTGCAGAGACTTTTGTCAACCACCAGCCCGTGGCTGATGGTGCTCTGCGGCGACGCTAGCAACGAAAGCGACCCGTCGCTCCCCGAGTGCTCCACGAGGGAAGCTCGAGATCGACCGCGAAGGAATGGCCCATGCTGGTCCTGTCTCGTAAGAAGAACGAAAGTATTGTCATCAACAATGACATTACGATCGTCGTCGTCGAGATCCGGGGCGACAAAGTTCGACTCGGGGTCGAGGCGCCCAAGGAAGTTCCGGTGCATCGGCAAGAGGTCTACGAGGCCATCAAGCGCAACGGCGGCGAATCGGCTCGTCCCAATGGCGAAACGGAATCCGCTGGCTAGTGCGGACCTTCGCGAGCGCGTGCTCTGTAGGGCCTTGCTTCTCTCTTAGCGCATGCGACTGATTTCGCAGCAATTGTGTTCGCAGCAACTGTTTTGCGCCTAATCTCCCCGCAGAACCCTTGCCGAACCAGCGCTAGATCGGGTATACAGCGCTGCTCGTTTCTTCCGGCCCCGTCGTCTAGCCTGGTCTAGGACACAGGCCTTTCACGCCTGCAACACGGGTTCGAATCCCGTCGGGGTCATTTTTTTTCAACTCGATGAGCGGCAGCCAGTTCCGGCGCCGCCACGTCAAGCAAGGAGTGGAGCCTCACGGATGCTCGCAGTTCGGGTTGGCGGCTATTATTTCTGACGGATGCGCAGGGAAATATGCGCTCCAGAGCAGAAACACTATTCCCGCCAGCAAATAGGCGACGGCCAATTGCACCGGCATCCAGTGAGTCGAGCCGCGGGCGTCGGTGGGCATTGCCCAGGGCAAGAACATTCGACCGCCATCGAGCGGCGAATGGATGACGCCGAATAGACTGCACACGCCGGCCATCGCGCAGCCAATCGCGGCGAAACGTAATTTTCGATCGATGAGCGCGGCGAGCATTGAGGCCCAAATCAGGCTAGTGAGGATAAATCCGCTTCCCAGCACGCGCAGCGTCGCCAACTGCTCCAATGTGGAAGGGGATAGCCTCGCCAAATTAGCGTGCGGCAGCACGCTGCCTAAGAAGATCGTGACGAGATAAGCGAGCGCGGGGACACACGACAGCGCGACAGCGGGGTAGTGGCGCACCGGCGTGGCGTGAAAACTTTGCGCGGTGATTTCCAGTCCGACAAAGATCAGGACGGGGAAGATCGCGGCTCGTGGAATGTACTCGTAGATGAATGAAAAATAGCCCAACATGCCGGCGCCACCGATGAAAATCGCGGTGGCAAGGGTGTACGCGGCGCGGCCGCCCATGGCCTTGTAAGCGGGGTGGCCGATGTAGGGGGTGGTTTGAATTACGCCGCCGCAGACTCCAGCGACGAGCGTGGCCACGGCCTCGGCAGCGATCACCTCGCGAGTGTCGTACTCGTCGCCCGCGGCGGAGGCGCTTTCGGCGCAGTCAATGCCGCCGACCACCGTGGCCAAAGCGAACGGCAGCACGATTGGCAGATACGGAAGTGACGCGCGGAGCCCCGCCAGCCACTCAAGATTTGGCCTAGGCCAGTTGAGCGCCAACTGACCGGTAATTTCGGATGGCGGACGTTCGATCAGGTTCAGGCCAATCATGGCATAGAACACGATCACCGAAACGGTCACGGCGACGACGGCGCCGGGGACTCCGAATGGCAGCGGCAAGCGAGCGGTGAGCGAACCAAGGATGATGGCCAGCGAAAGGATTCCCACGATCGGAGATTGCATCACATCCAGAAGAGGCAGGAAGCTGATGAGCACCAGCGCGATTGCCGTAAGCGACCCCAAAAGCCCGGCCCGGGGAATGATCCGGCGCGCCCAGCCGGACGCCAACGAGCAAACCAGTTTGAACAATCCGCTCACCACAATGGCCGCCATGCCGATGCGCCAGGCAAATTGGGCGGATTCGTGCTCGCCAAGGCCTTGGCCGCGTGCGGCCAAGAACGCGGGACCGAGTACGAAGAACACCATGCCGATGGTGCTGGGGGTATCGAGCCCCAGCGGCATAGCGGTCACTGGGCGTCCCGTTCGCCGGGCGAGTCGAAGCGCCATCCAGGTAAACCATGCATCGCCAACCAACACTCCCAATGCGGTACCGGGAAGCATGTATTCGACGGCAAAGTTTGCAGGGAAACCGAAAGCGCTGGTCAGCAGCCCGACGATTAGGACAAGATTGGCGATATTATCTAACGCCAAGCCAAAAAAGGCGTTAACATCGCCAGCGGTGACCCAGGAAGATGACTTCAACAACTGCCACCAAAGTAGGGGCATGGGAATTGCGACATCAAGTGCGAAAGTCTAAAGGGAGCGGTAATTGACTGTCAAATCGGCAGATAATCCGCTAGGTTTTGTGCGCAGGCGGAACGTTGTAACCATCTCAGTATGAGATTGGCTGTCTAAAGCAGGGATTCGGAACTGCCGGACCAATTGGTTCCGGCCGATTCGCGCGAACCAAATCCGGGGTGCGTTACGTACTAAGAATGATCAAGACAACAACTCGCAATAAGACGACCGACTCGACAGCTCGCGTCTACTCGCAGTGGACGGATGAGGAGTTGCTGGTTCACTACCGGCAAACTGAGGAGCGCGGAGCGTTCGAAGAGTTGGTGCATCGCTATGAGCGCGAGCTATACAGCTACTTGCGCCGCTACCTTGGCGACGAGGGGATGGCGGAAGACGCGTTTCAAGCGACGTTTCTGCAAGTGCATTTGAAATCGGATCACTTCGAGCCCGATCGAAAGTTCCGACCATGGCTATATACCATTGCCACGCACCAGGCCATCGACGCGCAACGCCGCACGCGGCGTCACAAGCTTGTGAGCCTGGATCGTCGTGGCACGAGCGACAACGAGCAGAGCGCGGGCGCATTAGCGGATCTGCTGCAGTCGCGCGAGGATGGACCGCAGGACGAACTGGAAGCCAACGAACGCGGTCGCTGGGTACGGAAGACGGTCGAGTCGTTGCCGGAACAACTGCGATCGGCGGTGAATTTGATCTACTACCAAGGCCTGAAATACCGCGAGGCGGCCGACATACTGAACGTGCCCGTTGGCACGGTCAAGAGTCGGCTGCATACCGCGGTGATGAAGCTCAACGAGGCCTGGAACCGTGCCAATTTGTCTGGAGCGGAGTGAGCCATGCGTGAGCAGCTGCTCGGCTTTCTTGTTGGGGCGCTAGATCCTGATGAACACGACGCGGTGGAAGCGGAATTGCGTGGCTCATCCGATCTGAAGCGAGCACTCGACGAACTTCGAGTGGCGGCGGAGCCATTGTCTTGGGATCAACAACATTTCGCTCCGCCAGAAGGATTGGCCGCCAGAACAGTCGACTATGTCTCACGACGCAAGGTGGCGATTCCGATTCGCGAATTTGGTGGTCGCACAACTCGCTGGTCACTTCAGGACTTTGCCGTCGCCGCCAGCATCCTGATTGCCGCGTCGTTTCTGTTCTTTCCCGCAGTGAGCCATAGCCGCATGGTGGCGCGGATCGCGCAGTGCGGAAACAACCTGCGGCAGATCGGCTGGGGGCTGCAGCAATACAGTTTGTACCACAACGGCTATGCGCCCTCTCCGTCGCCCACCGGCAATCTAGCCAGCTCCGCGGCGTTTGCTCCTCAAATGGTGGCAGCGGGCTTGATGCCCGACACCCGAGTGCTACGCTGCCCGGAGTCGCCCCACAATTCTGGCAAGCCATTGGATGTGCCGACGCTAGCGCAGATCGAGCGCGCCGTGGGCAAGCAGCTACAACGTTTCCATAACGCCATGGGCGGTGATTACCGCGGCGCGCTCGGATACTTGGATGACCAAAATCAATACCATCCGGTGCGACATGCCTCGCGACCCTATTTCGCGCTCGTCTCCGACGCCCCCAGCATCGGTCGGGACGATCATCAAAGCGGCAACCACGGCGGCAGCGGACAGAACGTGCTGTTCGAAGACGGACACGTGGAGTTCTTGAAGACTTGCCGCTGTCTGCCTGCGGCGCATCCGGACGACATCTTCGAGAATTCGGATGGATTGGTGGCGCCGGGGCACTCGCCGGATGATTCCGTAATCGCTCCGGGCAGCTTTTCGCTGGTCGATTTTGAGCAAGCCGGCAACTAGGGGGCGATATTCGGTCTAGGCCGATCGGACCGACTCCGCCTACAATCTTCGGCGCGATGAGTTGGCTCGCCAAAGGTTGGATCCTGTTATTTGCAATCGCGCTTATGGTGCGCGTGGCGGCGGTGGCGGCGATTTACGATGCTGAACATGCGCCGTTCGCCTACGAGCACGGCGAGATCGCCAAGAACTTGCTCGCCGGTCGGGGCTTCTCAGTGCGGTTTCTGGGCGCCGACGGTCCCACTTCGCAGCAGGCGCCGCTCTATCCGGTTCTGGTAGCGGCCAGCTATTGGCTGTTCGGCGTTGAATCGACTTTGTCGCTGCTCGCCATTCAGCTATTGCAATGTTTCGCAGGCGCCGCGACCGCGGTGCTGCTTGCGCAATTGACTCTTGCGCTCTTGCCGGGGCGGACAACGCTTGCCGTCTGCGCCGGCGGAATCGCGGCACTGCATCCCGCACAGATCTACGCGGTCACACATATACAGGTCGCCGTTTGGGCGACGCTGCTGTTGGTCGCCGCGCTGCGCATTGCCGCGAGTCATCGCTCTGCAGGCCAACGGGCGCTCGGCGCGGGGGCAGCGACTGGCGCGCTTCTATTGATTGAGCCGATCTATGTGATCGCGCTGCCGATCGTCGGCTGGCTCGCCGTGTCGCCTAATGTGCATACTGCGTCAAGCAACAACACGTGGTGGCGGACGCTGCGCTGGGCGGTGTGCTTGGGCGCAACAACCTTGATTGTGATTGCGCCATGGCTGTGGCGCAATTATCACGAGCATGGCGAGTTGGTTTTCGTCAAATCCACGTTTGGGTACGCATTTTGGCAGGGCAATAATCCGCGCAGTTGGGGAACTGACAAACTGCCCAAGCAGGGCATCGAAGCGATACGTCGTTCTCATGAGGGCACTTTGAAATCTTGGTATCAAGCGCTTTGGAACGCCCGCCATGAAGCTATCTACATCGATGACTCGCTACTGACGCAAGCCGACTATCAAACGTTGGCCGCGCTCAGCGAGCCCGAGCGATCTCGTCGACTGGCTGCGCGAGCATGGTCGACATTAAGCCCGAGTCGTTACGCCGCGCTGTGTTGGCGTCGGGCGCGATATTTTCTGCTGTTTGACGAGACCAACCCCAAGGCCGCCAACCTGATCTATCGCGGGGTTACCGTGGGTTGGTTGACACTGGCGATTGTTGGCTGGATCTGCCTGGGGTCGGACCGCAAGCGATTGCGCCCCTTGATGTGCGTCTTTGTCGCGGTGTTCATTTTCCATACGCTGACCATTACCGCGCCGCGATTTCGGCTGCCGGCGGAGATGCTGACCTATGCGTACGCCGCCGCGCCGCTAGCAGTGGTTTTCGCCAATTGGCGAAGGCGCGTCGGCGCCGATGGCGGGCTGATAATTCGGCCAATCCGGGCATCGCGTCGCGCGGCATAGCGTTGCCGCACCGCGTCGCGTCTCGCCTGGGCGTGTCGCATTTTCGCCACGCAGGTCAGTGTGGCAGCCCCAAAATCACTTCGGGGCAGCGGCGTTTCGCGGTGTTCCGCCATCGGCGGAATTTGGCGCCGTTGTTGCTTCCCCTGGGCATTGTTCACGCCCTGTTGCGAGCGTTGTTCAGCGCGGAGTTTCTGGTTTATCGAGGCCCCGCCTTGAACTCCGTGGGCACGCACTTGCTGGTGCGGCAATCAGTTCAACTATGGGTCGAGTGGCATGCAGTTGCCGCAACAAGTTCAATTGGCCTCGCTCTTGTCGTGGCATTGCCAGGCGATAGCGGAATGCGCTGACGCGTTGCCGACCCAAGCATTAGCACAATATTGGACCAGTTCACAGTCGCGATTGGAGCGTTGGCGTTGGGATTTGAAAGCGCTCACGCAAGAATCAGGCGCTTGCTGGTTTTCGTCGCGACATATCGTGACCGAGATGCTGGTCAGTGGCATAGTGACTCAAGTGGCCATGGCGCTCGCCGCTGCCTGTGATCGAAAGCGCGGCACATCGGAGGCGGCGCCGATCGCGGGCAGTGTGCTTGTCGCGCATGAGGAGGTTCGCTATCGCGCGCTCGAACTATTGGCGCGAGCGCACGGAATTGATGACGACTTGAAACGATGGCTATGGGCGCTGGCTGATCGAACGCGCCTGGCGACCGAATCGCTTGTATCGCACATGAACACGATCTGCGCCGCTGAAGCAGGGCAGCGGCAAACGGCTTGCGGTGGATCGAAAGGGAACGCGCAGCGGCGAATCGAGCTGACTCTTCTTTGCTTAGATTTTTCCGGTTTTTGCGCTAGGCAAACTCGAAACACCGATCTGAATCAGGCAATCGCCTGTAGCCTATTGCAGTGCCTACCGCAGCGTATATTCGATGGCGTCGGGGTTGACTTGGGGGGACGGTCGTTCGCAATATCGGCAGCGAGCAGCGATCGTCAAATGGTCGCGAATAGCGAGCCACTTTGCGGCTCGCAGCAAATGCGAAGAGTGATTCGCGACCGCTAGTCGATAAGTATTCGACGGTCACGCCTGCGGAGACTTGGCTGCCCGAGGCGCCGGTTCAAGTCCCAGGTCGATTTGCTACGCGCCTTGACCGATCGCTGCGATAGCTTGCTCGGCGGCTTGCCGAACAGCCGAATCGCGATCGTGCAGCAACTGCTCGAGCGCGGGAAGGCTGGCTGCTGCTTTGGGACCAATCCGCCCCAGTGCCGCCGCCGCCTCGCGACGGACGACTTCGCGCGAGTCGGTGAGCGCCTCGGTCAGCGCGGGAACCGCCGCCTGGATGATTTCGGCGTCGTCAGGGGTGATTTGCAACAGCGCCCACAATGAGATCAAACGAGCCCGAGGGTCGGTGGAGCTCAACAGTTCACGCAAGCGCGGGATTGCCGCCTTGGCTGTGGGGCCAATCTTGCCGAGCGCGAAGATGGCTGCGCGTTGCAACGTGGGGTCGTCCATCGTGAGCAACTGCTGGGCCTCGACTTCGAAAGTTTTGTCGAGGCCGCCACTGCCCGCCAGCGCGATGAGCGCTTCGGTCAACAGTTCATGGTCGGCCTTGTCTCCCTTTTTGATTTCGCCGCGGATCAAGGCAACCAAAGCTGGGGCCGCGGACTTGGCGCCCGGCCCCAGGCGAATCAGCGTTGCTAGCGCCACCGGACGCAACTCGGATTGCTGGAGCGCGTCGACTAATTTGGGCGTTACTTGTGGGCCAAGCGAAACAATGGCATCGATGACGTTTCCGCGTACGGCAGGATTGGGATCTTTGAGCAGCTTGATCAGCGCGGGCAGGACTATTTGAGGATCGGCCTTCAATTCGGCCAATCCTCGGGCGGCGCCTTGTCGCAAACGCTCATCCTTAGAGCCGAGCGACTGAACCAGCGTCTCGACGGCCTGATGTACCGTGGCCGGGTCTTTGGGGTAAATTCGAGCCAAGCCCCAGTAGGCCAGCATCTTAAGAAACTCATCGGGCGTCTTTTGCAACTTGCGCAGCGCATCGGTGGCCTTGGGAGAGGCGATGTTGCCTAGCGCGAAAGCGGCGGCATATTGAACTCCGATCTCTTTGGCTTGGAGTTGCTTGAGGATGGCCGGCACTGCGGACTCGGCGGAGGCTCCAATTTGGCCGAGCGCGATCAGCACTTGCAATCGGACCTCAGGACGTTCATCGGCGAGCGCTTTAGCTAGCGCCGGCGCCGCGTCCTTGGCTTCGGGTCCGAGCTCGCCGAGCACTATCGCCGCCCAATAGCGGACATCACGATCAGCGAGCTTTTCCACCATCAATGGAACGGAGCGCTTGCCTCCACGCACGAATAATTCGATCAGCGGCGCCATTGCGTCGGGATCGACCGCGCTGGTCGCGCCCATCGACGCGGCCATTGCCTCGGAGGGATCGGGCGCCAATGCGCGCAGAGTTGTCGCCGCGGCAGTGCGTACGCGGCCATCGGAATCGGACAGATTCTCGACTAATTCGGCGACTAATTTTTCCGACACGCGCGGCGCGTCTTCCAAGGCATGTGCTGCGTAGGCGCTGACTAGTGGATCTTCGTCGTCAAGCGCCGTGATGAGCGCATGCGCCTCTTGATCGGTGAGTTTTTCTTTCTGCCATAAGGCGCGCGCAGCGGCCGCTCTGGTGGCCGGTTCTTTGCTGGCCAGGTCTTCCACAGGGCCGGCGATCGCCGTGGAAAGCGGCGCGGCCAACAAGAGGACCATCATCGCGGCAGTGAGACAACGGCGTACCGACATGAAGGATTCCTTGCAGGAGTGGCTCAATTCACAAAGTCGCGCAGTGATGTCGCCACGAATCGTTAGTTGATTTGCGCTTCGTGCGCCAAGCTAGTGATGAAGTTCCGAGCGCGGAGATAGTCATTGGCGCTGTAGTTGCGGATATCGGCTTTCAGCGCCGATAGCATGCCCCCTGTCAGATCGCGCACTTGGTTGAACTGCTGCACGGTCAGATCGCCGCCAGCCGCTGCCCGATCGCGAAACAGCACATCCAAGGGATCGCGATATTCTCCAAAGCGATCGTCGCGGAGCACCGCTGGCCAGGAGATTGCGCCAGTGACGGGATCGTAGTCGGACGTGCGCAATGGATTGGGGGCGCGATCGCGGGCAATCGAGGCAAGCTGCTCGCTGCTCAGCGGCGGCCGGCGAACCGATTCTTGATAGGCGCGATTGATGGCTCGCTTGTTGAAGAATGTCTCGGTGGCCTTGATCTGATTGTCCAAGTTGGCGCTTACGGCCTCCTGGCCAATCACTGCCGCCTGTGCATTCATCACGTTGGCCATGCCGGCCGAGCGCGTCAGATCCGCCATGCCGCGGGCATAGCCCTCGGCGGCCGTACTGGCGTGCCAACCGCCATAGTTTCCCCAAAACTGGGCTCGCGTCTCGCCCGCACAGGCGATTATTGCCAACGCCGCTATTGGAATTGCGCAACGCATCCTTGATCGATCCCAACAAGTACCAGGAGAAATGACAGTTAACTACAGCCTAATGCAACATTTGGCTTGATTCCACTAGCCGCATAGTTTGTGCCAATCAGGGCCTTGCGCATCGCGTTTGACGCGGTTGGCAATGCTCGACTTGGAGGGTATTCGCTCGGATTGACGGTCGGTTGCAGCAGCAGACCGATCGATTGACAGCATCCCTACTGGCGATACAGTCAACCGCGAAATGGCCGTATGAATCGGAAATCGGAGGATCCACTGGTGCACAAGCGATTCAAACAACTCTTGGCCGAGGGACGGGTCGTCAAGGTTTTCTCAATGGCCCGATTTGTTCACCCTGTAGTGATTGATCTGTTTGCGGTCGGGGGCGGCTTCGACGGATTTTGGCTGGATCAAGAACACGGGGGGCTGACCTATGAGCAAGTGTGCGTTGGCGCCGTATGCGCTCGGGCAAACGACATGGACTGCTTCGTGCGCCTGGCGCCCATTAGCTATGCCCATGTGACGCAGGCCTTTGAGGCGGGGGCGGGGGGCGTGATGGCGGCGCGCGTCGAATCCGCGGCGCAGGCCGAGGAGTTTGTGCGATGGACCAAGTTCGCGCCGCGCGGCAATCGCGGCATGAACACGGGGGGTCGCGACGCGCTGTTCACACACAAGTCGCAGAAGCAATTTGCCGAAGAGGCCAATCGCGATCATCTCGTAAGCATCCAGATCGAAATGCTGGGCGCCCTGGAAGAGGTAGAGCAGATCGCGGCGATTGACGGCGTGGATCTGCTGTTTATCGGCCCAAGCGATTTGTCACAGGCTCTAGGTCATTTGGGCGAGGTAACACATCCAAAAATCTGGGAAGCGGCGGAACGCGTCGCCGCAGCGTGCCGGCAGCACGGCAAGTATTGGGGGATCTTGCCATCGGACGATGAGACGACCGCCCGCGCATTGCGAATGGGCGCGAAGTTTCTCATTATTGGCGGCGACGTGCAGTGCATGAAGCGCGGTATCGAGTCACTCAAGCAGGCGTTTCCAAGCGCCTTGAGCGGCTAGCGAGCCGTTCGATCGGGAAAAATCCGCTGCACGTTGTCGCAAAGCATTGTGCGGGCCAATTGAAGCGCTCGCTCTTCGCTCCACTCGCGATCGATTACGAAGCGTTCGGCCAGTACCTTAGCCAATATGCGCTTGTACATGGCGAATTTGGGCAGTCCAAACTCCAATTTATACATGTCGCTGTAGTACCCGATCTGCTTGGTTTGCGGCACGGCCTCGAGCCGAGCGGCGCAATCGCGTTCGATGAATTCGGGGGTGTTCGAGTACCACCAGTGCCCGTTGGCGACGACGTTCGGAAAGATCCAACTGTACGCGACCAACTCTTGGTTTGTAACGCTGGCCAACACGGAAATAGGGAAGGTCACCTGCGGGAACGCGTTGAAAAGATCGCGATACTGGATCAGTGATACTCGGCTGTCGAACAGGTCTTGGCCTTGATGCACGCCGGCCGAGTAGACCGCGCGATTGACACCGATCATCAAGTCGAATGGCAATTGGTGCTCGGCGCAGAATTCGGCGAGCGTCCAGAAGACGTGGTTCGCGAGGAGCAGTCGTTGCTCGGGAGTCGCGTCGTCGCCGCTACGCAGCACTTGCGATAGCGCCGATTCGACCACGGCTCCCGTGACACGCCGCGGAGCAAAATCGGGGGGTAACGAGATAGCGCATGCGCGAGCGCCGTGTGATACGAAGTGATCAAACAGTTTGCCGATGGCGGAACGCAGCGTGGCGGAATCGACAACCGCGCCGCCGGCGGCGCGCTGCAGTCTCTCGCGCACCGCGACTTTGGAAATGTGGAACACCAGATCGTCCGTCCGCAGGCACGGGATGTAAACGCTGGTGTCGAAGCCCGAGAGGGGATCGTCGAAGTCGTTGGTGAGGAAGACGGCCGACAGACGGCTTTGTCGCAGGACCTGGTTGGCCCAATCGGCCGAACGCATCTTGTCCAACGAAGCGGCGTAGAGCGACTCCCAGTTCTGCAGGGTCAAGCGGTCGCCTGTGAACCCAAAGAAACGCTGACACATCTCGATGAGCCAACTGTACTGCACGGTGTTTTCGATGGGCGCCAAACCGGCCACGATCCGTCGCACTTTCTCCGCGGGTTCGATTCCGGCTTCCTCAATGAACTGGCGCGGCGTTCCAGCGGAATGGGCAAGCTCGGTGTAGTAGTGGTAGCCCAGAATGTCGGCGAGCGTTGCGGATGCTGGCGCCAGTGGGTTGATATGGGTATGGGGATCAACCAAGCTCAGGTCGTTGATTTCTGTAAACAGACGCTGGATAAGGGATTGCGACATTGGCCTATGGGTTTTGAGGGAAATGAACGGCAATGTTGGCGGCACAAAGGGGTGCAACGTGCGGTCCCCCTGTGGAACGAGAGTTTCAGCAACCTACCTAGTGAAATGTTTTTTTCCAGACTTTTTTCTTGACTTCGGAGAGACGGCACGAGAGACTAAGCCCCGTATGACCCTCACAAGGGGTAGTTCAAACGGTTTGCCGCCGAGAAACGGCGACATCGCGTTTGGTTGGACATCGTTTCGCAACTTGTCTTCGAGTTTTTCGCACTGATTCGATCGGACGAATCGTTCAAAGGAGTCGCTAATGAGTTGGACAATCCGTCGCGTGTGCCTGCCTTTGATGGCAGTCGCCGCAATTGTCGTGTTACCTGGTACGGCACTCGCCATACCGCTCACTTTTAATGGCACGCAGACTAATACTGCTCCGCCATTTCATGCTCCGGCTCCTACGGACGTGAGCGTCTTCACGGGGGATTTCAATCTTGCCCCTGGTTCTCAGATCACCGTAGCCGCTGATATCGATTTCAGCTTTCGCACTTCGGTTGCACTGGGCTCGTTGACCATCGATGGCGATCTGAATGTACCGAGTCAAACGCAGTCGATTAGTCTCTTGGGCGGCGGATTGAAGATCAACAATCCGGTTACCGGCAGCGCGGAGTTGACGCTTTGGGATCAACAGACCGGCGGATTTGATCCAGGTGGCGACGGGAGCAACCCGAGTCCTGCCACGTTCCCGCCATCGGTATTGACGGGCGCCGACCTCACGAACTTGAACGTCACACTGGTTCAGCCAGGTGGTCCCACAGCGACCAGCAACACTCTGACTATCAACGGGTCAGGTGGCATTCCGATCAGCTTGTTCGGATTGGACCTGGGTTCGATTCCGGTCGACGCGCAGCTTAACGGTAGCGCGACGGCTGGCATCAATTCGCTTGGGTACACTCAGACCAGCGGCGATGGGCTTTCGGGACCAGGTTCGCCTGGAACGCCGCTCAATCAGACTTCGTCGTACGGCATGAACTTCGGTAATTGGGGGACTCTGAACGGCGGACTGAACGCCAATATTGGCGGTAACCTGGATGTCGACATCCTTGGCCTAAATGTTGGCAGCTTTAACATCAATCTTCCGCAAACGTTCAACATTAGCGAATCGACTCCGCTGCCAGGCTTGGCAACGCTCGCGGATTTGCAGCCCACCAGCTACGATGTCGTGAACTACGATGACCTGCAGGCCACCTTTGGACTGTTACCAGGTGGATCGGGCATCTTGAACATCGACTTCCCGCTGTCGACTTCGGGGACTGCCGCTCTAACGACAGTAACGACGATCACCACAACCTTGGCCGGTGTGGGGGTGACGATCACGGCGAATGTCACTGGTACGGTGACCTTCGGCATCGTTGCCACCTTGCAGGCCTCGAACCTTGGCTACCAGTTGCAAGACTCGGTGGCTGGCGTGGTGGCGCCCGAGCCCGGCAGCATTGTGCTGCTGTTCTTGGGCCTGGCCAGCGCGGCGCCGCTGATGCTGCGTCGGTTCCGCAAGCGTTAGTCCTTTCCGATTCGTCCTCGGATTGTCCAGCGACGGTCGGCGTCTTAATGGCGTCGACCGTCGTTTTTGTTTTTATAGCGACCAAATTGTGAAGTTCGTGCCAATGCGCTCATCCGTTTGTGGTGTTCTGGGATTTATCGCGCTGGCGCTGGCAGCGGCGCAATGCGGCGCGGCTGATCTTGTGTATGTCAAGAAAGATTCGCGTCGGGCCACGCGGAACGCCTCACTTTCGGCATCCCGCCCGCTGGCACCCGCGCAAAAATGGTGGCTCCTGGGACCGTTTGACAATGCCGGCAATCAGAATTTCAAGCGAGCACTGCCGCCGGAACTGGCGACTGACCTCAACGCCGAATATGACGGCGCGGGCGGCAAGATTCGGTGGCAAGAAGTTCGCTTGCCCGACGGGCGCGTAAACAGCGTCCGGCGATTCAAACGCAACGATGATGCGCTGTGTTATCTGTACCGCCAAGTGGAGATGCCCGAGGCAGCGACCGTGCGAGTGTCGCTCGGCAGCAGCGAGGGCATGACGCTGTGGCTTAATGGCGAGCAGTTGTTGTCAGTGTCGGAGAGTCGGATCGCGGCGCTGGCGAACCAGGATTTTGTCACTTTGCATCTGCGGCCAGGGGCTAACGATTTGCTCATCAAGTTGCCGCGACCGGGCAAGGGAGGCTGGGCCTTCTATTTTGAGCCAACGCTGGAGCAGCGATTGTTGGTTAAGCTCGATCGCCAGCTTGATCGCGATTTTCCGCCCACTGGTGAAGCTCGTTTTTACCGCATTGAGGCGTTGCCGCTACCGGATGGCGAAGTTCTTGAAGTCGGGGCCCTAGCATTCCGTGCGAATGGCGATCTTTTTATCGCTTCGCGACGTGGCGACATCTGGTTGGTTCAAAATCCAACTGCGGAAGATGTCGATCAGATTCAGTACAAACTGTTTGCGCGCGGGCTACACGAGGTGCTGGGCCTTAGCGTTGTAGGGGATGTGCTCTATTGTGTGCAGCGCCCTGAACTGACGGCATTGACCGATACCGACAATGACGGCGACGCCGACGTGATCCGAGCCGTGAGTGATCGATTCGGGATCTCCGGCGACTATCACGAATACGCTTACGGCCCAGTTTGTGATGCGGCGGGCAATTTTTTCCTCACGCTCAATCTCAGCCTTGGTAGCGGCGCCGGCTCTAAGTCGGCCTATCGCGGTCAGGTATTGCGAATCAGCCCCGACGGCTCGATTACGCCGTGGGCCGTTGGTTTGCGCAGTCCAAATGGAATCAACCTAAGTCCTGATGGACGGCTGTTTGTCACCGACAACCAAGGAGAATGGATTCCCACCTGCAAGCTGCAGGAGGTTCGACGAAACGAGTACTACGGACATCCGGGTGGCCTACGTTACTGGCCCGCTTCCGTAGATGGGCAAACACCTCCGGTGATTCCGCCCGCGGTCTGGTTTCCATTTGGACTGAGTCGCTCGGCCAGCGAGCCAGTCTGGGATACCACCGCGGGGCGCTTTGGCCCGTTCGCTGGGCAATGTTTTGTAGGGGAACTCACCAACTCAGCAATCACGCGTGTCGCTCTGGAAGAAGTGCACGGAAGAATGCAGGGCGCATGCTTTCCGTTTCGCCGCGGATTTGCCTGCGGAGTGAACCGTCTGGCCTTTGCGCCCGACGGCAGCCTATTCGTTGGGGAGACCAACCGAGGTTGGGGGTCGCTTGGCGGCCAGACACAAGGTGTCGAACGCGTAGTGTTCACGGGGCAAATGCCGTTCGAAATTCATTCCATGCAAGCCACCGCTGATGGCTGGATTGCGCGATTCACTGAAGCGATTGACGCAAGCCGGGCAATGGATGAGAAGAACTACCTGGTCGAGTCGTACCACTACCATCACTGGGACACGTATGGGTCGCCGGAGATCGGTCGCAAACAACATCCGTTCCAAGCCGAACCTGTCGATGGCGATCCGACTCGCGTGCGGCTAACCGTGGAGCAGCTTGAAACCGGACGGGTCTACCACATCCGCATGACGGGAATGCGCAATGCAAACGGCGACTCTCTGGCGAACGACGACGCCTACTACACGCTCAACGCGCTGCCATGAGTCATGACGCTGGCGAGTAAAGCAGCGGAAAGAATTGGCCATTCAGTGGCTGGCCGCTGGCAATGGGCGGCACGCCGGCCAGCAATTGCTCGGCTGAATCGGAGCACACGCCGTCGCGGACCACATTGATCACCGCCGCGCGGCGGGGGCGATCAACACTGTTGGCCTGAGAGCCATGCACTAAGAGCGGGTGATGGAACGCGGCTTCACCTTTTTTCAGCTCGATATGAACCGGCCGAAACTGGTCTAGTTGTTCCGCGGTCAACACTTCGCGGAGCGATTCCATGTCGCCGGCAAGCGCGGGCATCGGCAATAGCGGCCAGCGATGACTACCCGACACGTATTGCAGGCACCCATTTTCGCGAGTGGCGTCGTCCAGGCCAATCCAACAGGTCAAATGCGCCATAGGCTTCGTGCGCGTCCAATAGGAGTAGTCTTGATGCCAGGCGACCACGCCGCCGTGTCTGGCGGGCTTACAGAACAATTGATCATGCCAAAATCGCACCGCCCCGCCCAGAAGTTGCGATGCAGGCACGGTGAACGCAGGGTTCCACAACAGGTCGTGAAAACCGGGCGCGATCCGCCACGCGCCTAGCGCGTGGAATAGCACTCGGTTGGGATCGGTCGACTCATTGGTGTGAAATTCGTAGAAAAGCTCGTTGCCCGGATGACGAGGATTGGCCAATTCCGCGAGTTCGCAGCGAAGTGCATCGACTTGTTGGTCGTCCAACACGCGAACTGGGGCCACGTAGCCAAACTCCTCAAAATGCGCGACTTGCTCCTCCGTGAGCCGATATCGAGCAGTTTGCTCAGCACATTCAGCGCGCGCGAACAGATTGCTGATTGGCGCATGCACTTGTGACAAGTCGCGAGCGGCCATTGATGTTCTCCAGTGGTTGCCTTTTGAGTGTTGTAGCAAGTGTCTCACAACTTTGAAGCGCCGCACGATGCGGGTTGCATCGTCAGTTCCGCGCGGTCACCATAGGGCCTTTGTCGGTTCCGCAATCGTCAATCAATTTATTGAGCTCGCCATGCCACCAGCATCCCTTCCACCCTCGTCGAATACCATCCGTGGCGCTGGCGGCCATTGGACTCGCGAGCTGACTCGATATCACTGGTTCGTGCTGGCAGTGGCCGCCTTGGGATGGCTCTTCGACACGATGGACCAGCAATTGTTCGTGTTCGCGCGCAAGCCGGCGATCACAGAACTCATGAAGCTGGCCCCCTCCGATCCCAAAGTCGATGAATATGGCAGCTTTGCCACCGCGATCTTCTTGATTGGCTGGGCCTCTGGCGGCATTGCGTTCGGCATCTTGGGCGATCGCATTGGCAGAGCCCGGACGATGATGCTGACGATCTTGGTTTACTCCATGTTTACCGGGCTCAGCGCGCTGTCGCGCGGTTTTTGGGACTTCGCCTTCTATCGATTTTTGACCGGATTGGGAGTCGGCGGCGAATTTGCCGTGGGAGTGGCGCTGGTGGCGGAAGTGATGCCTGACCGCGCGCGTCCGTTTGCTCTCGGTTTGGTGCAAGCATTGTCGGCCGTGGGCAACGTCACGGCGGCGGTGCTCGGCATCACCTTTAGCCAACTAGAACAGTCAGGGGCCGTGGGCAGTTCTTGGCGATATCTGTTCGTCATCGGCACGCTGCCGGCGCTCCTGGCGGTGGTGATTCGCGCGCGACTGAAAGAGCCGGATCGATGGAAAGCGGTGGCGGAGAGCGGTAGCGCTCAGAATAAACGCCTCGGCTCGTTTGGCGAATTGTTTGGCGACCCGGTATGGCGGCATCACGCATTGGTCGGCGTGGCGCTGGCATTCTCGGGCGTTGTGGGATTGTGGGGTATCGGGTTCTTCTCGCCCGACTTGCAGCGTTCTATTTTCCGCAAGACGTTCGAAGCGCAGGGCCTGCCCGAGGATGTCATTCGCGGCAAGTTGGGCACGTGGACCGGGTTTAGCCTGGTGTTGCAGAATATTGGCGGTTTCTTTGGCATTTATGCCTTCAGCCGCGTCTCGCAGCGCATTGGGCGCAAACCCGCGTTCGCAATTTCGTTTGTGGCGGCAATGCTCAGCACAGCGGGGGTGTTTTGGTTCATGAACGATTTCTGGGACATCTTTTGGATGGTCCCGATCATGGGATTTTGCCAATTGTCGTTGTTTGGCGGCTACGCGATCTACTTTCCAGAGCTTTTTCCCACGCGCCTGCGCAGCACTGGCACCTCTTTCTGTTACAACGTCGGCCGTTTTGTGGCGGCGATCGGACCGCCGATTCTTGGCCTATTGACCAGCCGAGTGTTTGTCGACCAACCCGAGCCAATGCGTTATGCCGGCGTCACCATGTGCAGCGTGTTCTTAATTGGACTTTTGGCGCTGCCGTTCGCTCCCGAGACACGTGGCAAGCCACTGCCGGAGTAGTAGCGAAACACAAGTACTGCGATCCGCAAGTGCTTATGCATAGGCAGGTTGCAGCACAACTACGCATGCCGGCTGAGACGCGTTATAATTCCAAACCATGTTGAACTATTCTTGTGTGGCCGCGATTGGCGAGCCATTTAGCACCAGTGCTTTCCGCGAGTCGCACGCGGCGTGGAGCACGCCGCCAAACCTTTTCCCAAAGGGCGCCCTATTCGGCCCGTTTGCGACTCGCACGTCTCCCGCGTAGGGATGGACGATCCAAAATCTGCGCCAACGATTGCTGATTCAGCGCGTCGAATTCGGCGCACGCCCGCGCAAGCGATGCTTACCATAGACGCGATTCGGAGCTTGATCCGCCGATGAACAATTCTCAGAGCGCCCCTCAAGAACCATCGGACGATGGCGGCGGCGCCAAGGAAGAACCACTGCCTAGTCCGGCGAAGCACACTTCGAACGCTGGCGGCGCGGCAGCGCAGAGCAGTTCCGAACCGGCGACCGAAGTGCATGTGCCCGAGGCCGCTGAGCTAGGTGTGGAACAAGAGGTGCCGGATGAACCAGAACCGCAACTTTCGGATCGGATAAAGAATCTATTCATAGGCAAGCCGCGCGATCTGGCCGATCGGGCCGTCTACTCGCATATCTCGCTCGCCGCATTCTTGGCCTGGGTGGGACTTGGCGCCGATGGCCTCTCGTCGAGTTGTTACGGACCGCCCGAAGCCTTTGCGCATTTGGTGAGCGTCCAGCACGGCGACCACACCTATCTGGCGATCTTTCTGGCGCTGGCGACAGTGGTCACGGTGCTGGTGATCTCAGCCTGCTACAGCCACATCATCGAAGTCTTTCCGGCCGGCGGCGGCGGCTATCTAGTGGCCTCCAAGTTATTGGGTCCGCCCGTGGGGGTAATCTCTGGCAGCGCTCTAATCGTCGACTATGTGCTGACCATCACGGTATCGATTGCCGCCGCGGGAGATGCGCTGTGGGGATTTGTCCCGCCCGATTTCGAGTCTCTCAAATTGCCCACGGAGTTTGGGGCGATTCTCTTGTTGATCGGCCTGAACCTGCGAGGGCTGAAAGAAACCATCACGTTTCTATTGCCGATCTTCATCACATTTCTGGTCACGCATGTGATTTTGATTGGCGGCAGCATCGGCAAACATCTGCCGGAAGCGGTGGCGACATTTCAGCGCATCGGCGTCGATGTGCAAGAGAACCTGGCCGATCCCAAGATCGGCTTCTGGGTGATGATGGGACTGCTCCTGCGGGCATATTCGTTGGGCGCGGGCACCTATACGGGAATCGAGGCGGTCTCGAATAGCATGCCCGTGATGCGCGAGCCTCGCGTGGCGACCGCCAAACGCACCATGTTGTATATGGCGTTCTCGTTGGCAATCACCGCCGGCGGTTTGATGGTGGCCTATCTGTTGCTTGGCATCCGGCATAGCGACGGTGGCAAGACGATGAACTTCTTGCTTACCGAGCAGTTCATCAAAGAAACGTTTGGCTTTGGCGTCGTGGGCACGCCGCTGCTTTGGATCACCATCTTTTCCGAGGCGCTGCTTTTGTTCGTGGCCGCGCAGGCCGGCTTCATCGACGGCCCGCGGATCTTGGCGAACTTGGCGCAGGACAATTGGGCGCCGCACTGGTTTGGCAGCCTTTCGGAACGCCTGGCCACGCACAACGGCATCATCATCATGGGCGGCGCCGCGCTGGCCGCGCTGTGGTACACCGGTGGCAACGTGACGACGCTGGTCATCATGTATTCGATCAACGTCTTTTTGACGTTTTCGCTGTCAATGATCGGAATGCTTCTGTATTGGTGGCGCCGTCGCAATCGCAGCCCAGTCGCGACCCGACGCTTGGCGCTATTTGGGGTTGGCGCGTTGTTCTGCCTGTCGATCTTGTGCGTGACGGTGTATGAAAAGTTCTTCGAAGGCGGCTGGCGCACACTGTTCGTCACCGGCGCCTTAGTGGCGGCGTTCTACTGCACGCGCGCGTACTACAACAGTGTCAACCGCCGACTCAAAAAGCTCGACGACTCGCTGGGCAAGATCGCGCCGCCCAATCGGCCACCCAACACCGATCCGCCCGACCCAGGCCAGCCTGCGGCGGCCATCCTGGTTGGCGGCTATAGCGGCCTGGGAGTGCATACATTGCTCAACGCGGTGCGTTTTGCGCCCGGATACTTCAAGAGCGTGATCTTCATCTCCGTCGGAGTGGTCGACACCGGCAATTTCAAGGGGGCCGACGCTGTGGATGGGTTGCGCGATTTCACCGAGGAGACGCTCAAAGAGTACATCACGCTGGCGCAAAAGCTGGGTTTGCCCGCAACCAGCTATATGTCGATCGGCACCGATCCGGTGGACGAACTGGAAAAGGTGTGCCTGGCGGTCAAGAAGGACTTCCCGCAGGCGATGTTCTTCGCCGGCCGACTGATGTTCCGCCGCGACTCGTGGTATCAACGGTTGTTCCACAATCAGACTGCATATTCGCTGCAACATCGGTTGCAATGGGATGGCATCCCGATGACGATTCTGCCGACTCGCGTGCGCTAGCGCCGCACGCAGATGCGCCACAGGCGCGACGGCGGCATTGCGAGCATCATGATACTCTTGATGACTCAGGCTCGCTGGCTGGTTCGCCTCGGCTGACGCAGGCGGCAATCGCCAGGTCGCCGACTACGTTGAGCACGGTGCGGCACATATCGAGCAAGCGATCGACGCCGAGGATGATGCCAATCCCCTCGGCCGGCACTTTGACCGTGCGCAGCACGATCACCACCAGCGGCAGCGAGCCACCGGGCACTCCCGCGGTGCCGATGCCGGCCAGCACCGACATCAGCACGACCTTGATCTGATCCAATAGCGACAGATCGACACTGTAGACTTGCGCGAGAAAGAGCACCGTCACGCCTTCGTACAGCGCGGTGCCGTTCTGGTTGCCGGTCGCGCCCACGGTAAGCACGAATTGCCCGACCTCGCGCGGAATTCCCAGCTTCTCGCGCGCCACGCGCAGCGACGTGGGGAGCGTGGCGTTGGACGATGAGGTGCCGAAGGCGGTATACACCGCTTCGCTGATATCGCGAAAAAACGTGAGCGGGCTGCGGCGCGCGAGCAAGGCGAGAACCGCCGGATAGACGACCAAAAGTTGCAACCCCAGCCCCAATAGCACCGTCGCCACGTACCAGAAGAGCGTTTGCAGGATATCGAGGCCCAAGCGGGCCGTCACCGCAAACACCAGGCAGCCGACCGCCACCGGGGCAATGCGCATGGCAAAGCCAATCACCGTCATGCTCACGTCGAACAACCCTTCTAGCACACGAACCAGTGTTTGCGTGCGCTCGGGCGACACCGATAGCGCCACTCCAAACACCAGCGCGAAGAACATCACGCTGAGCATGCCATTGCCCTTGGACGTGCCATCGATCGCGCCGGACATCTCCTGCAGTGGGTTCTCGGGGATCATGTCGAGCAGGATGTCGCCCAGCGATTTGGCCTGCGAGGCGCGGGCCTCGACCGTTTCCGCGGTTTTCTTGTAGGGGGCCTGTAACGCCGCGCGCTTTTCCGCGCTGAGCTGTTTACCGGGCTCGATCCAGTTAACCAGGATCAGGCCGATCGTAACCGCTGAAAGGGAGAGAATCGCGGTGTACCCCAGCGTTTTGAGCCCCACTCGCCCCAATCGGCGGACATCTCCCAGTTCGAGCACGCCCAGCGATAGCGCGGAGAACACCAGCGGCAACACGACCATGAGCACCAAGCGCAAGAACACGCGGCCGAGCGGATCGGCCACGCGCGAGGCGAACCAATCAAGTCGGTCGTCCACATGGTTGGCATCGGTGTCCTGGCGCTCCTGGAGATTGACTCCGCTGGTGGAGAGCACCGGCACGTTCGGACGCGAGTACACCCAATTGGCGGCCAGCCCCACGAGGGCCCCGATCACTAGTCCCAGCAAGATCTTGGTATGCAGCGGAATCCGGCGGCGCGGGCCAGAGCCGGCGACATGCAAAGTATTGTCAGTTTCGATGGGCGTCATCGTATCAGAGCTGTTTGGGGTGAAGGCAAAGTATTTGGGCCCGTGACCGCCGACACAGTGTACGCGACCAAGGGCATGGTTTTTCGTGAACAGAGAATTTTCTTCGTAAGGAGTCCTCACCGATGAAACGAGTATTGTTGATCCTGGCAGTCGTGGCGGCGGCGTTTGTGCTGGCGCCCGGCACGAGTGAAGCGGGGCAGTATTATCACGTGCCTCAATATCGCGCTCCTCGTGTGCGCGTCGCGCGGCGCATGGCGGTGGCGCCGGTGATTATTGTCGGTTCGCCGGTCGCGCCCTACATCTACCGTTATGGCTACGGCATGATCCCGGTTTGGAACGCGCAGGGGCTTGGTTTTCGCACCTATGGCTTCTGAGAGGGAGCGGTCCGTTTCGCGGCGCGATTCCTGGCGAGGAAACAGGGGTCGCGCCGCACTTGCCGTACTCGCTATGGTCGGGAGTAGAATGCCTGCGCGACCATTTCAGCCCTGAATCAGGAGCGATGCGACATGGCGGCCGAAATGTGGACCGAGCGGGCGCTGCAGATCGTGGCCGAGGACAAGATTCGCGCGGCGATCGAGCGCGGAGAGTTCGACAACCTGCCTGGCCTTGGCCAGCCGCACCCAATCTGTGATGAACTGTACGATCCCTTGTGGTGGATCCGGCGCAAGCTGAGGCAAGAGGCCCTCACGCCGAAGTTACCGCAGTAGATACGGCAAGAACGCTACGCGCCAACTTCCACCCAGCGGCCACTCTTGGCGCTCTCCAGCACTGCGTCGCAAACTTTCTGCGTGTGCAGCGCGGAGCGGAAATCGGGCTGGGCTGGCTGGCCGGTTTCCAATCCCTTGAGGAAGTCGGCCAGCGCGTTGGTAAAGGTGTGTTCGTAGCCAATGGTGCAGCCGGGCACCCACCAGCGATCCATGTAGGGGTGCTCGGAGTTGGTGACATGCACCTTCTGCCAGCCGGTGAGATGTCCTTCGACTTTTTGCCCACTCTTGGGATCGGCGTATTTGAAGTATTGCAAGTACTGCGGATCTTCGAGGTCGAAGAACACACTTCCCTTTTCGCCATTTAGTTCAAAGGTGTTGTAGTTCTTGCGGCCACGAGCGTAGCGGGTGCTTTCGAACGTGCCCATCGAGCCGTTCTTGAAGACCGCCAGGAACATGCAGGCGTCGTCGATGGCCACTGGTTGCTTCTTGCCCGTCTCGACGTGCATCCGCTCTTTGACGAAAGTCTCGGTGGCGGCGGTGACCCGCGCAATGGGGCCGTTGAGCCATTCGGCGGTGTCGATCGAATGCGCGAGCAGGTCGCCCGTCACGCCAGAACCGGCGACGGCGGCATCGAGTCGCCACAGCGCGGCCCCCCCTTGCGGCACATCTTCTGCGATGGTCCAGTCTTGCAAGTAAGTCGCGCGATAGTGGAACGGACGGCCAATGCGGTCCTCGTCGACCAGTTGCCGGGCCAGCGAGATGGCTGGGACGCGGCGATAGTTGAACCACACCATGTTCGGCAGGCCCGCCTTTTCGATGGCGGCGACCATTTGCTCGGCCTCGGCCACATTCATGGCGAGGGGCTTCTCGCAGAGGATCATCTTGCCCGCCGCCGCGGCGGCCAGCGCGATCTCCAGGTGCGTGTTGTTTGGCGAGCCGATGTCGATCAGGTCGATGTCTTTGCGCGCGACGAGCTTGCGCCAATCAGTCTCGTATGACTCATAACCCCAGTTCGCGGCGAAGTCCTTGATCTTCTGTTCGTTGCGGGCGCAGCAGGCGGCCAGCACAGGCTGACGTTCTAGCTGGAAAAACTTGCTCACCTGTCGATAGGCGTTGGAATGCGCGCGACCCATGAAGCCGTAGCCGATCATTCCGATGCGAAGTGGTTTGGCCATGAAAGATCAATCCTGGAGTTCGATTCTCAGTTTCCGCTGCGGGCCGCAATCGCGCCCCTACGAACGCTGATTAACCATATTTTTTATTCAACTCGTCGATTGCGGCTTTGCACTTGGCGGTCGCCTTCCAGGCGTCGGGCCAAAAGCAAAGGTCGATCGTCCACCAGTCGTCGGGGCTGCCAGCGGCGACAATCGCCGGCATCAGATCGTCGAAGTCCAAATTGCCCTCGCCGAACGGCGGGTGCGTGCTGGTGTGATTGTCATGCAGGGAGCCGTCGGAGTCGATCAGATGCACGCGGCCGATCTTGCCTTTGAGCTTTTCCGCTAACTCACGGGCGCCTCCCTTGAGCGTTTCGCGCGCGCCAGGCTGCCGCGAACCGTGCCCTGCCACCATGTTGGCGTGGCAGGTGTCGTACATGACCATGAAGTTGTCGTGGTTCACCGCGTCGAGCACGCGGAACACGTCGCTCGGCTTGTTGAAGGCGAAGCCGGGCTCGAACTCCCACACCACCCGCACGCCATGGTCGGCGGCGTGCTGGGCGCACTTGCGCCAGGTGTCGGCGACTCGCTTGAGAGCCGCGCTGTAATCGATGCGCTCGGGCTTGGCGGGCTCTCCCTCGATCTGTCCTAGCACGCCGGGGTCTTCGGTGGTGTCGACGCGAATTACTTCGATGCCCAGATCGTTGCAGAACTCCACGTTCTTTTGAAACGTGGCCATGTACGAACTATCGTCCTTGGCGGTGATCAGCTTTTCGCTCCAGAGGTCGGCGGCCAACCCGCTGCAGCCCATCCCGCGCGACTCCCATAACTCGCGAACTTGGGCCCGCTCTTCTTTAGTCTTCTGCAGGTCGGGATTGGGATGGACGCCGAAGCCGCCGAGTTCGAGCCCATTGAACTTCAGATCGTGCAGCTTGCTCACCACCTCGGTAAACGGAACCGGCTTATCGGCATAAGGCCCGATGGAGTAGGCCCAGGTGCCAATCGAAATGCGTTTTGCCATGGAGTCATCCGATCGTTTGCGGTGATTTTTCTGGTCGGTTGAGCGCCGCGCCTGGCGACCTACTGCTTACGGTAATCGCCGACGTTGGGCAGGCTCTTGTGTGTGTTAGGGCCAAAATAGCGGAGCGACACCAAAGGTTCGGAGCCGGTGTTTTCCACTTCATAGCCGGCGTTGGCCGCGTCGTGGGTGATGAACACCTCGTCAGTCGTTTCGGCGCCAAAGCGGATCATTGCCGGCGTTTGCAATTCAAGCTTGCCAATTCGGCCGCGACCCTGCACGGTGATCCAACCGCTGGCGCCGGCATCGGTGATCTTGCACTTTGCGCCGGGGTCGACCGTCAGTTCCTTGGCGCTGAAGAGTTGCTCGCCGTCGATCTTGCCGTAGACGATCCAGCGATCGGTGTGGCCGGCGTCGCTTTGCGACTTGTCGACGATTGGCTCCAGGTAATTGTGCTCCTTGAAGTGCGTGTCGACGTTCTTTTCCCAATCGAGTTGGGAGATAATGAAGTCGAGGTCGTGATGCTTCTCTTTGGGCACGTCCTTCACAAGCAGGGACCACGGCACTTCGCGCCCTTCGACCAGCGACTGGAACATGCCAAAGACATCGGAACCCCACTGCGGCTCGTAAGTGCAAAGCGAGCCTGGGGCATGCAGCACGCCCGGCGGTATCAACCAGCCGGTGCCGCGCTTCAGTCGATGAGCGCGCGACAGATCAAGAATGCCATTGTCGCCACGCGCCCAGTTCTCCAGGCAGCGGCGCACATCATCCTTCGTGGTGCCCGGTTCCAAGCCCATGAAGGTGTAGGCGAAGTTGTTGTCCACATTGTTGAGCTGCGGCGGAAAATAGTAGCTTTCGGGCTTGCCTTCCTGTCCTGTGAGCTTGGCGTGCTCGAAGCTCTGGTGCATGTGGTGCGGGATGGGCCCCATGTTGTCAAAGAACTTGGAGTACACCGGCCAGCGGTGGTACTTGTCGAACATGGTTTTGCCAATCAGCTTAGCGCCGGCCTCGGCCACGGCATGCAAAAGCTGAAAGCGTTTGCCTTCGAAGGTGACGTAGCTCAGACCTTCGTCGGGCACACGGCCTTCGTTGGCCGCCTCGGTGGTGCTGGCGAACCAGCGTTCGTCGATTCCGCCGCGATGGGCACCATAGGCATACCAATCGTGAGGATGCAGTTTGATGCGCTTGCCGGGGTGTAAAAAGCTACGCGGCACCCAGTTGGGCGCCAGCCGCAAGATGCCTTGGCCAGCGTCCAAGGCGCGATTCAGGATACTGCCCACGTTGTCTTTGGCGACGACCGTCGAAGTGCTCATCGAGGGAATAGGCTCCACACGGGTTGGCCAGAGACCCCAACCGGTCGACTGGCAAGGAAATATACGCGGCATGCCCGGGGCTAAAGCGCCGCAGGCACAAGCAGTCAAAGTCCCTGTTTTAGTGCTGCGCGCGAGCGGTCGCAAGCAGTGGAACTGCGGCGAGAATAGTGGCCAGAAGGGCTCCAGTCGGCTAGATTCTCGGCAACCAAAAGAAAATTTGAATCGCAAGTAAGGAAGGCACTGCCGATGGCCGCCAATAGCTGGAAGATTTTTGACGCCGACCACGGAGTTTATCCGGATGAACTAAAACTCGGCCCGCCGGAACTGGGGCCGGGCTGCGCGATTCACAAGCGCACTCTGCGCGGCGGCGCCAGCGCCGGGGTCGACGTGGTGGAAGTGAACAACGGCCGCTTGAGCTTTGGCGTGTTGCCTACTCGCGGCATGGGATTGTGGCGGGCCGAGCTAGGCAGCCTGAAGTTGGGTTGGAACTCCCCCGCCAAGGGGCCCGTAAACCCGGCATATGTGCCGCTGTGGGAGCCGAGCGGCTTGGGTTGGCTGGCCGGCTTCGACGAGCTCATGTGCCGCTGCGGCTTGGAATCGAACGGCGGCCCGGTGCATGGCGACGATGGCCAATTGAAATACCCGCTGCATGGAAAGATCGCGAATACGCCGGCGCATACTGTCAGCGTTTCTGTGGATCGCGAGGCGGGAGAGATCGTCGTGGAGGGGATTGTCGACGAGGCGCGGATTTATCATCCGAAGCTGCGGCTGATTTCGCAGGTGCGAACGCGGATCGACTCGCCGAGTTTGACGATTGTCGACCGCGTGATCAATCTGTCGGCTGAGCCGGCCGAGTTGCAACTTTTGTATCACACCAATTTTGGTCAGCCGCTCTTGGATGAAGGCGCCAGGGTGGTGGCCCCGGCCAAGACGGTTGTGCCACAAACGCCACGCGCTGCGGAAGGTTACAAGACTTGGGACAGCTATGCCGGGGAAACACCGGGCTTCACCGAGCAGGTTTACTTTTTGGAGTTATTGGCCGACGCCAACGACCAGACCGAGGCGCTATTGCGCAACGCGCACGGCAACCACGGCGTGAGCCTGCGATTCACCCGCAAACAGTTGCCGTACTTCACTCTTTGGAAGAGCACGCAGGCGACCGAAGATGGCTACGTGACCGGACTCGAACCGGCAATCAATCTGCCAAACGATCGCGTCTATGAAGGCAAGCACGGTCGGGTAACCAAACTCGCGCCACATGAGGAGCGAACCTACCAAATGGAGATCGTCGCCCATGGCGATGCCGAGGCGGTGGCGCAGGCCGAAGAGCGGATACGCAAACTGCAAGGCAGCGCCAAACCGATTGTGTTCGACAAGCCACAGCCGGGCTGGTCGGTCGCGGGCGGGTGACGCAGCGGATCAATCGCTTCGTTAACGCCCAAACCACTGCTTGATTTTGTATACGGTTGTGGTGCGGCCGGCGATGCCGATTGCTGTGCTGTTAGGAATCAGCTTGGGGCAGACCACGACGCAATTTTGAGCGTTGCCGCAGACCTGGACTCCACCCGGGCTGGCGAGCGCCTCAAGCCGCTCCGCGGAATTCATTCGCCCCGTGGGATTTGAATTGAAGAGCACGGCCTGGTTCATGGCATGGGCGCCAATGAAGCCGGTGTCGTAGGCTTCGTTCTCGCGCGCGCGATGCTCATCGTCGGTTTCGCCCTCACGCTTTTCGACGTCGATCTTGCCGTACTGCGGGCAGGCGTCGAGGCAACAACCACAACTCATGCACTGACTGAACGAATAGGCCAGTTGTTGCTCGTCTGGAGATTGTCGTGGTCCAGGCCCCAGGTCGTAGTAGCCGTCGACCGGATTCCAAGCGCGGACGCGCTCCAGTGCCCGGAACAGACGACGACGGTTGACGACTAGGTCGCGGACGACCGGGAATTTGGTCATGGGGCGCAGTTCGATCTGCCCAGGCTCGTCTTCGAGGAGCCGATCGACCAAAGCGGTGCATGCCTGACGGACGCGGCCATTGATGACCATGGTACAGGCGCCGCAGACTTCTTCCAGGCAATTGCAATCCCAGGCAACGGGGGTAACCGCGCGACCATCGAGCGTTTCGCTTTGGGCCGCGATCCGCTGCAGCACGCTAATGACGTTCATATCGAGCTCGCGGGTCACACGATGCCGTTCCCAATAGCTGGGCTCGCCCGGGCTGTCTTGCCGTAGCACGCGCACTTCGAAGTCGCGCGCCGCGCCGCCGTGACCATGACTGTCGTGAGCGTTTCCGTTATGCGAATGACTCATCGTCTTCCTGATTCTGCTGGTTTCGATCTCGATTCGCTGGTTAGTGCGTGGCAGCCGTCGCGCCTTGCTTTTTGGCGCCATTGCCGTCGGCGCCCGCGGGGGCCCGGCGTGCCTGACGCTCTTTCCAAACGTCTTCAATTACTTCGGCGCCGACCAGACCATAGAGACGAGGGCGCGGCGGGAGGAGCGAAGTGTCGACCTCTTCGTAGGAGAGCGTCGGCTCGCCATCGGCGCCGACGGTGGCGATGGTCGATTTGAGCCATTTGCGGAGGTTCTCGTCGAAGCGGTCGCACCAGGATTCCGCCTCGCGGCGACGTTCCGCCGGTTCCGTGGCGTCGATGCCGGGCATTTCGAAGTCGGGCTTGTAGTGGGCGCCGCGGCACTCATCGCGAGCCAAGGCGCCTTTCACGATCGCCTTGGCCAAGGGAAACATATCGACCAGCGCTTTGGTGAACACGACGTTTTGATTGGTCCACTGGCCCGTATCGGAGACGGAGCAGTGCTTGGCTCGATCGGTCAATTCGCACAGCTTGCCGTAGGCGTCGCGGAGCACATCGTTGTAGCGAACTACCGTGGCCGAGCGGGTCATCACATCGCCCAACTCTTGGTGCAAGAGATAAGGGTTTTCGCCTTTGCCGGTGCGTTTAAGCAGCGCTTCGTGGCGCTCGCGTTGCTGAGCGACCGCGCCGTCGAAGAGGGCGGGCTGCAGTTCGCTCGCCGCCTTGGCCTGCGACTTGAGCCACGCTTGGGCGGTGGGGGCAATCATCAGGCCGGTGAAGATGCAACTCAGCAGACTGTTGGCGCCGAGCCGATTGGCGCCGTGGTACTGATAGTCGCATTCGCCAATGGCGTAGAGACCAGGGATGCTGGTGCGCTGATTCTTGGGAGAGCCGTACTTGATGCCTCCCTCGGCGGCGCGCTCGTAGTCCACCCATAATCCGCCCATGAAGTAGTGGACGGCGGGGAAGATTTTCATCGGCGCGTCGCGCGGGTCGACGCCTTGGAACTTCTCGTAGATTTCGAGGATGCCGCCGAGCTTTTGATCGAGTGTTTTGCGCGGCAGGTGGGTGAGATCGAGATAAACGCAGAGGCGGTCATTTTCGACCGACAGGCCTTCCTTGGTGCAGACGTTGAAGATTTCGCGCGTGGCGATGTCGCGTGGGACGAGATTGCCGTAGGTCGGATAGCGCTCTTCGAGAAAGTAGTATCGCTCCGCCTCGGGAATTTGCCGGGGATTGCGGTTGTCCTGCGGCTTGCGCGGCACCCAAACACGGCCCCCTTCGCCGCGAGCGCTCTCGCTCATAAGTCGCAGTTTGTCGGCGCCGGGGATGGCGGTGGGATGGACCTGCACGAACTCGGGGTTGCCGTACTTGGCGCCCGCCTGAAAACAGCGACTGGCCGCGCTACCGTTACACGCCATCGACATGGTGGAACGACCAAAGATCAAGCCCGCCCCGCCCGATCCGACGATCACGGCATCGGCCGGAAACGCGCGGATCTCCATGGTGACCAAGTCTTGTCCGACGCAACCGCGGCACACGCCGGCATCGTCGATGATGGGGCCCAGAAAGTCCCAAAACTCGAACTTGCGAATGGCGCCAGCAGTCTCCCAGCGGCGAACCTGCTCATCGAGCGCGTAGAGCAGTTGCTGTCCGGTGGTAGCGCCAGAGAAGGCGGTGCGCTTGTAAAGCGTTCCGCCAAAGCGGCGCTGGTCGCGAAAACCTTCTGGCGTGCGATTGAAGGGGACACCCAACCGATCCATGAGATCGATGATCTTGGGACCGGAATAGCACATCTCCTTAACCGGCGGCTGATGCTGGAGAAAGTCGCCGCCGTAGACAGTGTCGTCGAAATGCAGCCATTCGTTGTCGCCTTGCTGGCGAGTCAAGCTGTTGACGCTGTTGATGCCTCCTTGGGCACAAACGCTGTGCGAGCGCTTCACCGGGGTGAGGCTCATGATATCGACGTCGACGCCGAGTTCGGCCAATTTCATGGCGGCGGCCAACCCGGCCAGCCCCCCTCCCACAACCATCACGCGCTGCTTTGCCATCGCGATCTCGATCCTTATGTCAGGCTCGCGGCCCTTGCGCAGCGAGCAATCGTGCTTGTGCGGTTACGACTCGTCGCTTTGGGTTGCGCTGGCCGCTTGCTCGGCCTGCGACTCAGCGCCGTTTTGCGATTTAAGCTGCGGCAGATCGGGGATTTCATCCGCTTCGTGCTGCGTGATCTCGCCGCTGGCGACTTTCTGCGCGTTGATCTGCTGTTCGACCTGGAACGCCTGCTCGACGTTGACCCGCTTGATGCCGACTAGCGCCGAGAGCCCAAGTCCAGCTACCAGCACACCAATTGCCAGACAAACCCAATTGGCGCGGCGCTGGGCCGCAGCCGTGGACCACAATCCCCAGGTAATGCCGGCCGTCCAGGTTCCATTGGCCAGGTGGTAGACACAGGCGAGCACGCCGACAAGGTAGAAGATTTCGAGCACCGGACTGGATTGAATCACGCCGGCCGCTGAGCTAGTTGCGTAAAGATGGCGAAATCTGGCGCCGCCAAACTGTTCCGCCGCCGGCTTGATCCAGCCGTGCATCTCAAACACATGCCAGAAAATAAAGGCCAGCGCGATCCAGGCGGTAAGTCGCTGCAAAAAGTAGCGGACATTGCCTTGGTACGGATAATTGCTGACGTTTTGCTGACCCGAGCGAATCAGAATCACGCCGAAAAACGCGTGGAACAACAGTGGCAAAAAAATGAAGGTCCACTCGACAAACGGTAGAAACCAGCCGAGGCTGTGGATCATGTCGACGCGGCTTTGGAAGCTGCGCGGGCCGTCGATGACGGTGGCGTTGGTGGCCAGATGGACCACCATATAGGCGCCGACCGGCACCAAGCCGGTGAGCGAATGCAAACGCCGCAGCAGAAAGTCGTTGCGACCGAAGAGGGCGCCCGTCTGAAGGGTCTCCACTCGATGCCTTTCTGTGTACGATGCCAGCCGGCACGAAGCGAGGCCGACTGGCGAAACATTGAATTATTGAGGGCACGTCGGCAGGCGTCTCGCGCTAAAAACGGCCCGCGATGATCGCCCAAGTCTAAGCGCCCCCTCAGTATAAGATTCGGAAGTTGACTGACAAGGTAGCGGTTTGGGGGCAACAATGGGGAACGACAAACGCCATGGGCCTGCGCATCGAATACGAACAGCCCGACGCCTACGACGCCGACTGGGCGAAGTTTCGGCGCCATGGACGTCGACTGACGCGCGGAATCGGCTTTTTGTTGTGTGGCGCTTTGATCGGTATCTTGCTGTCCGCCTTGGAAAGCAGCGGAATGGCCGCCGATTGGGCGCTGGCCGTGTTTGGACTGCTGGGGTTCGCGCTGTTCGCAATCGGTATGGCGACGATGCTTGCGGCGGCAATTCGCGCGCAGTTTCTTCGTTGTCCGCGCTGCTCACGACGGTTCTTTTGGGGCCACTTCATTCGCTGGCAAGTGCGCGACGACTATATGTGGCAGTGTAGCAAATGCAAGCTGAGCCTTTACGAACCGAAGGAGCCAAAGCGGTACGTGCTGACAAGCGCGGATACAGACAAACACCCACTAAGCAGCACAATGCAAGCCGCTGGACCAGGCGAACCGCGCGATTGAAGAACGACCGGATCACGCGGCCGGCAATCGCCGGCGCCACTGCTTGCTAGCCATCGCGTCCAGCGCGACAATGCCTGTTGATCTCGCGGGCAGCCGGCAGGGCCATACGGAGTCTTACCGCTCGAAGGATTGTATGAGCAATTTTGTCCATCTGCATTGTCATAGTCATTTCAGCCTGCTCGACGGGGCCGCGCGCATCGGCACGTTGATCGATCGCGCCAAAGAGTTGGGCATGAACGCCTTGGCCCTGACCGATCACGGCAACCTGCACGGGGCGCTGGAGTTTTACACCAAGGCCAAGGACGCTGGCATCAATCCGGTGCTTGGGTACGAGGCCTACATCGCCCCCGGTAGCCGCTTCAACAAGAGCGTCGACACCAACGGCGAGGCGAGCTATCACCTCACACTGTTGGCGAAGAACCGCGCCGGCTTCAAAAACCTGGTCAAGCTCGCCAGCCGCGGCTATCTCGAAGGATTCTATCGCAAGCCGCGCATTGATCGCGAGCTATTGGCCGACCACAGCGACGGATTGATCTGCCTCAGCGGATGCGTCTCGGGCGAGTTCAGCCGGGCATTTCTACGCGGCGGCAATCCCGATCTCAATCTCGACGAAGCCGCCAAAATCGCCGAGTGGTTCCACGGCGTCTTTGGCGATCGCTACTTTATCGAAATCCAAAACAACGGGCTGGAAATCCAGCGATTGGCGATGGAGGGCTCGGTCGATGTCGCCCGCCGACTCGGCATTCCGCTGGTGGCCACCAGCGACGCGCACTACGTCTATCAAAAAGACGCCGAGGCGCAAGACGTGCTGCTGTGCATCAACACCGGTCGCTTTCGCACCGACACCAACCGCATGCGGATGGAGAACGACCAATTTTATCTTCGCGCGCCGGACGAGATGTACGGCGCATTTCCTGGTCTCGCGGACGCCGTAGCCCGCAGTCAGGAGATCGCCGATTCGGTCGACATCGACTTGGAGCTTGGCAAGCGACACTTTCCCACCTATACACTGCCGCCGGAAACATCCGCCGCCGATTTTCTACGCGAATTGGTCGTGACCGGTTTGAAGGAAAGCTATCAGGGAGACGCCGAACGCCTCACACCCGAGGGGGAGTTGCAGCAAGAGGTGCTCGCTCGGCTCGAGCGCGAGTTATATGTGATCAATACGCTCGGCTTTGCCAACTATTTTCTCATTGTTTGGGACTTTGTCCGCTTCGCCCGTGAGCGCGGCATCCCGTGCACGGCGCGCGGATCGGGGGTTGGCTCGCTCGTGTCGTATGGCCTGCACCTGAGCCACGTCTGTCCGCTGCGCTACGATTTGCTGTTTGAGCGATTCCTCGACGAGAACCGCAAAGAGGCGCCCGATATCGACATCGACTTCTGCAAGGATCGGCGCGGCGAGGTCATCGACTACGTCAAGGAAAAGTACGGCGCCGCCAACGTGGCGCAGATCGGCACCTTTGGCACACTTGCGGCGCGCGCGGCGATTCGCGATGTGGGCCGCGCCCTGGGGCTGCCGATTCCGCGTGTCGACACCGTGGTGGCCATGGTGCCCGACCAACTCGGCATCACGCTCAAACAAGCGCTGCAAAAGAGCGACGACTTGAAGAAGGCCTACGACAGCGACGGCGAGATCCGCGAACTGCTCGATCTGGCAAAATCGATCGAGGGGCTCGCCCGCAACGTCGGCACGCACGCGGCGGCGGTCGTCATCGCCGATCAACCGCTGGTCGAATACGTGCCGCTACAGCAAGTGACAGGCAAGGACGAAATCATCACCCAATGGGCCATGGGCGATGTGGAGCGCGCCGGCCTGTTGAAGATGGACTTTCTCGGCCTGCGCAACCTCACCATCCTGGCCAAGGCGGTCGACTTGATCGAGCAAACCACCGGCGAGCGCGTCGACCCGTATCGCTTTCCGCTCGACGACGCCAAAAGCTTTGGCGTGCTTTGCCGCGGCGAAACCAAGGGCATCTTTCAGCTCGAAAGCGGCGGCATCCGTGATCTGTTGCAGCGGATGAAACCCGACCATTTTCGCGACATCATCGCCACCAACGCGCTGTATCGCCCCGGCCCGCTAGAAGGGGGGATGGTCGACGACTACATCCAGGTCAAGCACGGCCGGCAACAGCCGGAGTACAAGCATCCGGTGATGCGCGAAGTGCTCGAAGAGACGCACGGCGTGATGGTGTATCAAGAGCAGGTGATGCGGATACTCAGTCGCCTGGGGGACATTGAGCTTTCCAGTTCCTACACCTGCATCAAGGCGATCAGCAAGAAAAAGCTGCCGCTCATCGCCAAGTTCCGCGAGGACTTTGTCAGCGGCGCCACCGCCAAGGGACTCTCCAAAAAGGAAGCGGTCGAGGTCTTTGAGCTGATCGAAAAGTTCGCCGGTTACGGCTTCAACAAGAGTCACTCTACCGCCTACGCGCTCATTGCCTACATGACCGCCTACCTCAAGGCGCATTATTCCGTCGAGTTCATGGCGGCCTTGCTCTGCGGCGACATGGATGGCCGCAACTTCAAGAAGAAAGACTCGCTCGTCGAGCATCTCGAAGACTGCCGCCGCATGGAGATCGTCGTTAACCCGCCTGATGTCAACCGTTCGCAGCCCGAGTTCAGCGTGGCCGACGAGCAAATCCACTTTGGCCTGGCCGCCATCAAGGGGTGCGGGCGCGACGCCGCCACGGCGATCTTTAGCGAACGCCAACAAAACGGCCCGTACCGCGACCTCTTCGACTTCTGCGAGCGCATTGATCCCAGCCAGGTGAACCGCGCCGCCATTGAATCGCTCATTAAGGCGGGCGCCTTCGATTCGTTTGGCTTTCGCCGCGCCCAGTGCGCCGCGGTGCTCGAGCGAGCATTGCAGGCCGGAGCGGCCAAGCACTCGGATCGCGCCAGCGGTCAAAAGGGGCTGTTCGACGATGGCGACGACGAGCCACAAGCGGCAGCCGCAGCCATGCCCGACGTGCCCGAGCAAGACCCGCGCGAGCAACTAGCGGGCGAAAAGGAAGTGCTCGGGTTTTACCTCTCCAGCCACCCACTGGCCGAATACGAGGAGAAGCTACGCACGTATTGCTCGCATACAACGGTCGAGGCCGCGGCGCTCCCCAACCGCGCCGAGGTGATGCTCGGCGGCATGATCGCCTCGATCAAGTTTTCGCACACCAAGAATCCTCGTCCGGGCAGCACCAACACCAAATACGCGATGTTTGACCTGGAAGACGCCGCCGGCATCATGCGCACGATCGTTTGGCCCGAGGACTTTGCCCGTTTTGGCCACTTGGTCGAAGCCGATGCCATCCTTTGCGCGCGGGGAGTGATCGACAAGCGCCCCGGCAGCGAGGAGGCCAACTTTATCGTCAATGAGCTGATTCCGATTGGCGAGTTGGACGAACGCTTTACGCGCGGCGTCATCATTCGTCTCGCCGAGCCGCAGCACAGCGAGCGACATGTGGAACAGCTTTACGAAATCCTGCGGGGTTATCCCGGCGCGTACGCCTTGCAACTTATGTTCTATTTAAGCGACGGCAGCCGAGTGACTTGCGAATGCGACACGCTGCGGCTGGAGCTCAGTCCCGAGATGCGGTCTCGCGTGGAGAGCTTGCTCGGCCCCGGCAACTTCCGCTTGCTCGCCGCGCCGCCGAAGGCAAACACACGTCCCGCAGTCGGTTCGACCAACGGCTATCGCCGACAAACGGCGAAGGTCTAGCGCGGGGAGAGAGACTACGGCTTTGCAGCCAAGGCTTCAGCCCGCTCACCAGCCATGCGCCATACCGGTTCGCGCTGTCGCGACCACTCTGGCTCGGCGAAGCGCGTTGGATGAATCAGGTGGGCCAGCAATTCCAGAGTGTCGACCAGCCTGGGACCGGAGCGATTGAAGTACGCGTTGCCATCGCAGATGTACACTCGCCCGGCGCGCACCGCGGGCAATGCGTTCCAGCCGGGACGGTCGGCAAGCAACGGCAATTCTCGCTGGCTGCGCGCCAAATCGAAGCCACACGGCGCCACCACGATCACCTCGGGCTGATACGCGAGCACGTCCTCCCAGCGAGCGTATTGGCTATGCATGCCGGTCTTGGTCAATTCATGGCGCCCTCCCGTCAGTTCGACCAGTTCGGGAGTCCAATTGGCGGCGATCATCAGCGGATCGACCCATTCGACGCAGACGACGCGCGGGCGAGCGGAGTGCGCAATTTTCGATGCGGCATGACGAATCCGTTCGACCCGGGCGCGCAAGCCAGTCACGGCCTGCTTGGCCTGGTCGAACACCGCCGCGGCATCGCCGACCAGGAGCATATCGCGGAAAACCTCTTCCAGCCGAGTGGGATTCAGCGCCACCACCCGTGTGCCGTGCAGTCGCTTCGATCGTTCAACCGCTTCCACGACGTCGTCGTACCGCACCGCGCAGACATCGCACTGCGCTTGGGTGACGATCAGATCGGGCCTGAGCGTCTCTAACTGCTCCATATCGACGGCGTATAGCGACGCGCCACCCGCCAGCATACCGCGAACTTGTTCATCGATGATGCGGCTAGCCGTGTCGTGGCTGACACGAGTGAAGGTGACGCGTGGCTTGTCGGCGACCTCACCAGGCCAATCGCACTCGTGACTGACGGCCACAATTCGATCGCCGAGTCCCAGTGCGTATAAGATCTCAGTGCCGCTCGCCAAGAGCGACGCAATGCGCTTCGGTTGCATGGATTCCCCGCGAATGCGGCACGAACAGATAGGAGCGAAAAGTCAGTCGGAAACAGTCAACGCAGGCGTCGCTTGCATTGCGCCCAGCGATGTCGCCAATGCGTATACGATCAACATCTGCGCTGGACCGTACAGCAACCAGACGAGCTCGCTGGCGTTGTTGAACGGACCATGAAACATACGGATCGCCAGCACCAGATCGCTGACCAAAAACAGGGTAGCACCCAGCGCGAGCAAAACAAACCGTTTGTCTTGAATCGCCAGCGCAGTGGCCACTGCGGCTGTGCCCGCCAGCAACAAGGTATATGCCAATCCTGGCCAGCGCAGATCGACGGCCTCGGTTCCACGATAGGCGACGAAGTACCAGCTCACGACGCCAATGGCCCACCAAGCGGCAAGCGATCCCCAAAATGCTTGCTTGGACCGCAACTGGGCGCGGCGCGCCGCCTCGAAGCAGGCGCCGATGTAACACAAGTGTCCCAAGCCAAAGGCGATAATACCTCCCAGCACGGGCTCTTTAAGCCCCATCTTCAATAGGTTTGCGTTGAACAAATCGCCGACCAGCCCCAACGTCATGCCCATCGCGACGAGCGTCGCGTAGCGTGAAGCGGGCTGATTGCGACTGACCAGAGTCCATACCAAGGCAGCCAGCACCAACAGGGCCGACGAACCCATGCGTCCCCAGAGCGCAAGGCTCTCGGCGGGCTCCTCGTTGCGGCTACCCAGCCACAGCGCGGCTGCCAACACCACCGCCCAGGCGAGCCACATGGCCACCAGCAGGAACCGCCAGCGCCCGACCATTGCGGGATTCTCAAAGCCAGGCGAAGGGCGAGCGACAACTTCCGCAGCGGCCACGCTGTAAGTCATGCCACAACGCTCCCGGATTTAGATGAGTGGAGTCATTGCCAAGCGAACGCCCCTAGATGAGTCGCTGGCAGTATAAACGCTTGCGGGACGGAAAACACGACTACCTGCCCGCGGAAAAAATCACGGTAGACTTCGTGCCGCTCACCGCGATCCTGACAACGCGATTGCGGATCGCAAAATAACGGCAGTTGTCGCGATTTTGAGCGTCACTTCCTGCGATGCGCCGCCTGGCGAATCATTCTTCGAGCCGCTGAATAAAAATTCACCCCCTGGCGATCAGCGTCGCGGCTGGTGGTACACTGTACGGCCTGCCGCATCTCAACCTTTCGAACCACAACTCGCCATGTCCGCAACTGAAACGAGAGCGGTAGTCTTGGTTGTGGACGATGCGGCCATCGATCGGCGCTTGGCCGGTGGACTGCTCGAAAAGAACCCTGGCTTGCGGGTCGAGTACGCGGAGCACGGTCAGGCCGCGCTCATTCAAATGTCGCGCCGGCTACCGGATGTCGTGGTGTGCGACTTGCAAATGCCGGAAATGGATGGCTTGGAACTGGTCGAGGAGATTCGCAATCGGTGGTCGCTGGTGCCGGTCATCTTGATGACGGCCCACGGCAGCGAGGAGATCGCCGTTCAGGCGCTGAAGCGCGGAGCAGCGAGTTATGTGCCGAAGTCCAGCTTGTCGCGCGATTTGCTTGACACCGTCGAGAACGTGCTGGCCGTGGCCAGGGCCGATCGGCGTAGTGAACAATTACGCGATTGTCTGGTGTCGAGCGAAACAGTTTTTGAGTTGCCCAGCGACCCCCAGTTGATTCCGGCGCTAGTGGATTATTTGCAAGAGTATGTCGTTTGGCTTGAGCTTTGCGACGAGACGGGTCGCGTTCGCGTCGGCATCGCGCTCGAGGAGGCGCTCAACAACGCGCTAGTGCATGGGAATCTGGAACTGACGAACGAACAATTGCGCGAGTCAGGAGGCAGCCTGCTTGAGGCCGATGGCGACGATCTGGTGACGCAGCGCCGTGGCATGTCGCCCTATCGCGAACGCAAAATTTTTGTGCAGGTGCGATTCAACGCCGACGAGATCGAGTATGTCATTCGCGACCAGGGACCAGGTTTTGAGCCCGACTTGCCCGACGAGCCCACCGATCTGGTCAAGGTGGAGCGCGAGGGTGGGCGTGGGCTGATGCTGATGCGCACCTTTATGGACGAAGTCAGCTTCAGCGCGACCGGAAATGAGGTGCGTTTGCTAAAACGGCGAGAGCCCCAACGGCGCGGCCCCAGCTAGCATGCCGCTCGCCAGCGGCGCGCCTTGATCTTGTCGGCAATCGCCGGCGATTCTACATTTCAGCGCCATTCAACGGGGGACAAGACAGTATGGATCCACTTTGGGCGCCGTGGCGGCTGGCCTACATCCAGGCCGAAGCGGTCACCGCGCCAGAACCGAAGTCGCACGTCCTGCTACCTGGCGCCGACGCCGAGTGCTTTGTTTGTCGCGCGGTCGTCGACGACGCCGATCGCGAGAACCTGGTGGTCGATCGCACCGAACTGTCGATCGTGATTCTTAACCGATTTCCTTATAATAACGGCCATCTCTTGATCGCGCCGCGCCGCCATCAAGGGGAGCTTGCTCAACTCACACCAGAAGAACAGCTCGACTTGATGCAGGTGATCGCGCGGCAGAACGAACGCTTGCAGCGGTTGATGCGGCCCGATGGGTTCAACGTGGGGCTCAATCTGGGGCGCGTCGCTGGCGCCGGGCTGCCGGGACATTTGCATTGGCACATTGTGCCGCGATGGAGCGGCGACACAAACTTCATGCCGGTGTTGGCGGGCGCGAAAGTGATCCCCCAATCGCTCGATGCGCTGTGGGAATTGCTCACACAAGACGAACCGCGCCGAAAACAATAAACAGAGTATGGATCGCTCTTTTCCTTTCGAGCAGGGCGCTCAGGTGGCGGATCGCGACAACGCGCTGTTGGCCCCCTACGCCCTGTCGGCGGCGCAATCGCGCGGCCGGCGCTACCCGGAACACGATTCACCCGAGTGGGGGCCTTGGGAGATCGACCGCCAGCGCGTCATTCGCAGCGCGGCCTTTCGACGCCTGAGCCACAAGATGCAGGTCTTCACCGGGATGATGGGCGACTATCATCGCACTCGGCTCACGCACACACTGGAAGTGGCGCTGGTCGCTCGTTCGATCGGCCGATCGCTGCGGCTGAACGAAGATCTGATCGAGGTCTTGGCGCTGGCGCACGACCTGGGACATCCACCGTTCGGGCATGCCGGCGAGGCGGTGTTGAATCAATGCCTAAAGGGCGTGGGCGGCTTTTGCCACAATCGTCACGCGCTGCGGATTGTCGAGGAATTGGAACACTGCTCGCCGCAGTTCCCAGGCTTGAATCTGACGCTGGAGACATTGGAAGGCCAGCGGTCGCGGGCGCAGAAGAGCGATTTGGTGCTGCTTGAGGTGCAAGCTGTCGATGCAGCGGACAGCATGGCCTACAACACGCACGACGTGGATGACGCGCTGAAGCTCGGGTTGCTCGACCCGAGCGATCTGGACCAACTCGCGCTCTGGCGAGATGCGCGGAAGCGAGTCGAGCGGCACTGCGCTGGTTTGGACGCGGCGGAACTGCGCGGCGCAGTGTTGCAAGAACTGATCGACCTGCAATTGGCCGACCTGGTCGAACACACCCAGCGACTACTGGAAGAACACGACGTCCGCGCGAGCGACGACACCCGCTCGTTGGGTCGCCTGGTGCGCGCTGGTCAGGACATCGGCGAACAGAAGCGAGAATTGCAGCGGTTTCTTTACGAGCGCGTTTATCGCCATCCCCGTGTGTTGGCGATGCGGCAGACCGTGGAGGCAATTTTGGCGGAATTGTTCGAGCATTTTGCTCGGCGGCCCGATGAACTACCACCTCATTTTCAGGCGCGGGCAGAGACGGCGGGAGTGTTGCAAACCGTAGGAGACTACTTGGCCGGCATGACCGATCGTTTCGCCGAGTCGGAGCACCTGCGGGTTGTGGCACGGGGCTAGCTGACACCCCCCGCGCGGGTAAAATAACATATGCCGATGGCGCGCTTTCGCGCGCCCGGGCGTGCTACCTACCGGGCAAGGCCCCATGCCACTCCTTATATTGCGGATCGTATTCGTGGCTGTGGCCGCCGGACTGGGCGTTTGGCTAGTCAACGGCGGGAACGAGCCCTTTCGTTTCGATCTGCAGGAGCATCCCTACGCCGTTTTGACGGGGGTGCTGCTGATCGCCGGATTCGTGATCGCCGCCGACGTGTTTGTGCGCCGTAAACGGCTCGACACAGTGTCGGCGGTCTACTTCGGGCTGATCGTCGGCTTGTTGCTCACCTATGTGGCGTTTCTGGCGCTGACGCCGCTGCCGCTGCAAGACGACGTGCGGAACGCGCTGTCGCTAGTCATCGGCATGGTGCTCTGTTACGCCTGCATCAGTCTGTTGCTGCAAACGCGCAACGACTTTCGTTTCATCATTCCGTACGTGGAATTCTCCAAGGAAGTCAAAGGCTTTAAGCCGTTCATCTTGGACACCAGCGTAATCATCGATGGACGTATTGCCGACATCGTCGACACGAAGATCTTCGACAGTCAGCTCATCATGCCGCGCTTTGTACTGGCCGAATTGCAGGCAGTCGCCGACAGTTCAGATCGCTTAAAGCGCGGACGGGGACGGCGCGGACTGGACATTCTCAATCGTCTCTCCGCCAACAAGGACGTTGACTTTCAGATGTACGACCGCGAACTGCCCGAGTTCGTGGGTCAGCCCGTGGATATGAAGCTGGTGCTGCTGGCCAAGCACCTCGAAGGCAAAGTGATTACCAACGATTACAACCTGAACAAGGTGGCGCAATTGCACGGCGTAGGGGTCATTAACCTCAACGATCTGGCCAATGCGTTGAAGCCGATCTTCTTGCCCGGCGAATCGATGGAAGTGCGGATCGTCAAGCCGGGTGAAGAAGCGGGCCAAGGAGTGGGTTACCTCGACGATGGCACCATGGTGGTGGTTGAAGCGGGCCGCGACCAAATTGGGCGGACCGTCAAAATCGCAGTGACTAGCGTGCTGCAGACCAGCGCGGGACGCATGATTTTTGGCCGATTCGACGGCCCCTTGGCGGCAGGGCGCGAGCAGCCAGCCGCACATCGGCATTGATTCCATGCGGGTGGCCGTCGTTTACAACCTGCCTACGCTTGATCCAGCACATCCCGATTACGCCTCAGAAGCGGGCGTATTCGCGTCGCTTGAAGCCGTTGCGGAAGCGCTCGAAGGTCATGGCCATGTGGTAGAACGGATTGGCATTGGGCGCGACTACACGCCGCTCGTCGAGCTTGCCGCGCGGCCGACGCGCCCCGAGGTGATTGTCAATCTTTGCGAGAGCTTCGCCGGTAGTTCTGCCGCCGAGGCGCACTTTGCCGCGCTCTTGGAGTTGACTGGCATTCCTTATACGGGCAACACGCCCGAGACACTGGCTCTGGCGCGCGACAAGGCCCGCACCAAGTGGCAACTGCGCGGGGCGGGCGTGCCGACCGCGGAGTTCTTCCTGGTGCGCCGAAGCGAACCAGCGCCGCGCGATAGACTGGAGCGCGCTTTGGCGCGCGGCCCGCAATTCGTTAAGCCAGCAAGTGAGGATGCCAGCCTCGGTATTTCTGGCGAAAACGTCGTTACTCAGTTGGCGCCGGCACTGGCCAAGATCGACGAACTGCGAAATCGCTACGGCGACGTGCTGGTCGAAGAGTATATCGATGGACGCGAGTTCAATGTGGGGGTCGTGGCGCTACCTGATCCGCGGTTGCTGCCGTTGGCCGAGGTGAACTTTGGGCACGACCCGAACTGCGCGCATCGGATTGTCACGTACGATGCCAAATGGACTCCCGGCTCGGGTGGGTGGCGTTCGACGCCGGTGAACTGTCCTGCCGAGGTGGAAGCGAGCCTGGCCGAACGCATCCGCGCTGTCGCGCTGGCCGCGTTCGCGGTGACTGGCTGCCGCGATTACGCCCGCATCGATTTGCGCGTTCGTGGCGATGAGGTATTCGTGTTGGAGGTGAACGCCAATCCCGATCTGGATCCCGAGGCTGGATTTGCCCGCGCGCTGCGCGTGGGGGGCATTGCCTATGAAGACTTTGCCGAGCGATTAGTGCGCTGTGCGGCCGAACGAGGGGGCTGAGGCCCGGATGTCGAGAAATTGAGTTCTCGGTATGCCGGCAACTATAATGATCGCCATCACGCATTGACCCGTACGGTACCCACGAGAATCACGTCATGTCGCCAATTGATCGCCGCGCGTTTTTAGCCTCTTCATCGGTATTGGCGGGCGCAGCCCTGGCGGCGCCTGACGCACGCGGCGCAGAGGAAGCGGTGGACATCAGCCAAATTGGCAAGACGCCGCACACCAAGTTCGCGGTCAACATCGAGATGTGGTGGACCAAGCTGCCATTTCTGGAACGATTCAAGAAGACGGCGGAGTTGGGCTTTCCGGCGGTCGAGTTTTGGCCGTGGCGCGGCAAGGATATCGACCAGCTCGCCGACTTGTCGGAAAAACTAGGAGTCGAGATCGCGCAATTCACCGTCTGGGGCTTTACGCCGGGACTGAACGATCCGAAGAACCACGACAAGTTTTTGCGCGAGGTGGAGGCGGGTTGCGAGGTGGCCAAAAAGCTCCGCTGCCGCAAAATGACCGTGGTCGGCGGCAACGATCAACGCGGCATGACGCAGGAGCAGATGCACCAGAACATCATCGACGGACTCAAGAAAGCCGCGCCAATCGCCGAGGCGAATCAGATCATGCTGATTCTAGAGCCAATGAACATTCGTGTGGATCACAAAGGACACTGCCTTTACGGCAGCCCGGCGCCTGTGCGAATTTGCCGCGAAGTGAACTCGCCGATGGTGAAGATCAACTGGGATCTCTACCACATGCAGATCAGCGAAGGCGATCTGTGCCGACGCCTGAAGGAAAGTTTTGACCAAGTGGGCTACCTGCAAGTGGCCGACAATCCGGGACGCAACGAACCGGGCACCGGCGAGGTCTATTTCAATCGCGTGCTCAAGGAAGCGATTGATTTGGGATATACCGATTTCGTCGGGCTGGAATGCCGCCCGCTAGGCGACGAAGTCGTGGCGGCGCGGCGCGTGGCCGCGGCCGACGTATGGTAAGCCGCTGGCGGCTGATGCAGCGGCTACGCCTTAAGTTGCTCGTCATGGCGCATGCCGCTTGGGGGTTGGTCGGCGCGATGCACATTAGCCAAGGCGGCTCGCGCGCCGGCGTGCTGCTCCACGTCGTTGTCTTCCCATTCGATGGAAACCGCGCCCGAGTAGCCGGCCCGATTGAGTTCGACGAATAGCTCTTCGAGCGGCGCCGAGTCGCGCGCCGTGCCGGCGGTGACGAAGTTCCAGCCGTTGTGCTTGTCACCCATTGGCTGGTGGCCGCCCAAGCGGCCATTGCGAGTGTAATGGCCAATCACCTGAACTCCTTTAATGTGGGCACAGTGGATGCGATCGCCAAACTCGCGGATGAAATCGACGCCCGACACGCCTTGCCACTCCATGTGCGAGCAGTCGAAATTGAAGCCGGTCGCCTTGGCAAAGCCCGCCTTATCGACCGCGGCCAGGTATTGACCGGCACTGGCGATATCGCCCATGGCGCGCTCGCTGGGGTGACATTCCAGATCGAAGGTTGTGCCGTATTTCAGGCAGGCGTTGAAGACCGGCGCAAAGCGCTCGACCAATAAATCGAGGCTGACTTGATAAACATCGGGGATATCGTGTCCGCCGAGCGAGCGCGGCAACGGCGGGAACAGAAACCAATGACTCCAACAGTGCGCCGGCGAGCCGACAAAGCCCGACACCGGAATCACCCGGTCCTCCAGTTGGCCGATGTGGTGCGCGAGTCGCACAATGCGCACCAAGGCTTCGGCGGCCTGCCGACGCGCGATCTCAGCCACATCGTCTGGCACAAAGTAGGGATCGGTTCTGGGGGGCTTATTGCCCGCGGCGCGCCAACGGCTATAGGCCTCCACTGCTTCGCCGCCTAAAAACTGCAACGTCTTGGCGCTCGGCTCATCTCCTAACGCCTGCCCCTGCAAGTGCGCTGCGAGCGAAAAGATTTCTAAACCGCGCTTGCGGGCTTTCTTCACGCGCTCTTCGGCGTACTTTTTGGCGCCGTCGTCGTTGTCGCAGCGCGCCAGATCAAGCTCCCAGGTAGCCTCTTCCCAGCCGTCGAATCCGGTTTGAGCGATAAAGTCGAGCCACTGGTCTTCCGGCACATTGCCAAACTGCCCACGGACCAAACCGATCTGGTGGTGCGATTGCTTGCCGGGTCGATGAACAGCCGTTTGATGATGACCCATGTCGATGATCCAAAAGGGGATGGAGCGAGCGGCCAAATGGCGCTGAATTTGCGATTTTCTAGCCCCAAGAGAGAGGCATCTTAGAGCATGAGATAGGCATTGCAAGCAACTCACGCCGTTCTGGCGTGTACGCACTGTTGGGTTCGTTGATCCGGCCAATCGTGCGTCTAGAATGGTATGTCTTGTCGCCTCCCGCCAGCACGAAGCATCCAGCGAGCGCGACAACCGATGTTCCGCGACGGAGGGAGGCCCAATGACAGCGAAATTTCTCACCGCCTTGCCCGTTTTCAATGAGCGCGCGCATGTCTCGGCAGTGCTCGACGAGGTGCGGCGCTACAGCGAGCACGTGCTGGTGGTGGACGATGGCTCAACCGACGGCACTGCGGAATTGTTGGCTCAGCGCGCGGACGTGCAGGTGCTGACGCATGCGGAGAACCAAGGTTACGGGGCCGCGCTGATTAGCGCCTTTCGCTATGCGCGGCAGCACAACTACGACATCCTGGTGACGATCGATTGCGACGGCCAGCACGAGCCGCAGCGCATTCCGGAATTCGTCGAGGCGTGCCGTAAGCAGCATGCGGACCTGGTTTCTGGCAGCCGCTATCTGCAAATGTTTCCCGGCGACACCGAGCCACCGGCCGAGCGACGCCGTATCAATGAGCAGATCACCGCCGAGTTGAACCGCCGCCTTTGTTTGCAATTGACCGACGCCTTTTGCGGGTTCAAGGCATATCGCGTCGAGGCGCTGGCTCAACTCCAGATCGACGAACCAGGTTACGCCATGCCGCTGGAGGTGTGGGTGCAGGCAGCGCGGGCCGGCTTGTCGATCATCGAATTGCCCGTGCCGCTGATTTATCTAGATGAAAAGCGATCGTTTGGCGGCGCGCTCGACGATGGCGCCACGCGGCTGTTTTATTACCACTTGGTTCTCGACCGCAGCCTTGCGCGGATCGGCGTACCGACCGGCGGCATCTGGACCGGAACCTTGTGTACGGGGGCGGCTACGTGAAGGTGACAGGCCACGCGCTCGAATATCGCCGAGTGCGGGCGCCACGCGAGGATCGCACGCTTTTGGCCGATCCGCCGCTGGCGGATTTCGCCGGCATGTTGGCCGACAACGAGCAATTGCGCGGCGCGGATGCCTGCGATTTGCATGGCCGCTCACTGCGCGCGCTCGGTGAAGCTGCACGCCGCGAGTTACTGGCCGCGGCGCTGGATTACACCACCGGCTATCGCGACGTGAGCCGTCGGGCGAGTGAACGCATTTTGCTGGCCGGGCACCAGCCCGAGTTATTTCACCCGGGCGTATGGTGCAAGAACTTTGCGTTATCGGGGCTGGCCAAACGGTACGGCGCGGTCGCCGTGAATCTGGTCATCGATAGCGATAGCATGAAGCGGACCAGCCTGCGCGTGCCGGGGGGGACGATCGGCCGGCCGCAAATGGCTGAAGTCGCATACGACCAGCCCGGCGCTGAAATTCCGTTCGAAGAACGGCGGATCGCCGATGCGGAGCTATTCGCCAGCTTTGGCGGGCGGGCTTGCGAGCAGATGGGAACACTGGTGGCCAGTTCTATGGTCGAAGGCTTTTGGCCGCGAGTGGTTGAACGCGCACGCGCCACGGGCCTGGTTGGCGCCGCGCTTTCTCAGTCGCGGCATCAACTGGAAGGGGAGTGGGGCCTCGACACTCTGGAGTTGCCGCAGAGCCAGGTTTGCGGCTTGCCGTCGTTTCATTGGTTTGTCGCTCACTTGCTGGCGGAGTTGCCACGGTTTCACGACGCATACAACGCCGGCCTGGCCGAATATCGCCGGGCGAATCATGTGCGCAGCGACAATCATCCGGTGCCCGACCTGGGACGCGAAGCCGATTGGCTCGAAACGCCGCTATGGGTCTGGTCGGCGGCCGATCCGCGGCGACGCCGGCTTTACGCGCGCCGGACCGGCGAGGGGTTGGAGCTCACCAATCGCCGCGCATGGCGGCAGTTGTTGCCGTATCGCGGCGAATTGGAAGCCACGGCTCATTCGCTGGGCGAGTTGTCGCACGAGATCAAGATTCGCTCGCGAGCGCTAGTGACCACGATGTTCGCCCGGCTAGCTTTGGGAGACGTGTTCATCCACGGCATCGGCGGCGCCAAGTACGACGAGTTGACCGATTGGATCATAGAGCGCTTTTTCGGCGTGACGCCGCCGCGCTACATGATGCTCTCGGGCACGCTGCTATTGCCGATCCGCCACCAGCGCGTGACCGACGACGACCTGCGGGCCGTCACCCAGCGATTGCGCGATTTGACGTACCATCCGGAGTCGTTCTTGACGACCAAGACCGAACAGGACGACGAAGCGCGGGAACTGATTTCGCGCAAGCGTCAATGGATCACCACACCACAGACTCGCGCCAACGCTCGCGAGCGCTGCCGCGCCATTCGACAGGTGAACGAGGCGTTGCAGTCGCGCGTGGCCGGCGAGCGATTGATTCTGGAAGAACAGCAGTCGCGGCTGGTCGAGGCGCTGCGCGGCGAGAGCGTGCTGTCGTCGCGCGAGTACGCGTTTTGCCTTTATCCCGAGGGGGCGCTGCGGGACTTTCTGGTGCCGTTGGCCGGTTAAGCCCAATCGGCCGTGTTCAATCGCCGCGCTTGACTCGTGCGCGCCGGCGTTCGATAGTGAGCCACATAGTCCGCGGCGCAATAGTTCCATCGGGAGATCACACCATGAGCGCAATCGATCGCCGGCAGTTTTTGGCTCGCACCGCTCAGGCCGGCGCGGCGCTGGGCGCCGGGGCAGCGCTAGTCAATCAACGAGTCGCGCGCGCGGCAGGGCCCAACGACAAGATCGCGTTGGCGGTGGTGGGGATTCACGGCCGCGGCGCGATGTTGGCGGCTGACTTCGCCAAGCGGCCCGATTGCGAAATCGCATATCTCTGCGATGTGGACGAGAGCCTCTTTGGCGATCGCGCCAAGCCGATCGAGGCGGCGCAGGGACGCGCGCCGAAGAATGTGCAAGACTTTCGCCGAGCGCTCGACGACAAGGCGGTCGACGCCATCGTGGTCGCCACGCCCGATCATTGGCACGCGCTGGCCACCATCTGGGGGTGTCAGGCGGGCAAAGACGTGTATGTGGAAAAGCCGATCAGCCACTCGCCGTGGGAAGGGCGAAAGATGGTGGAGGCGGCGCGGCGCTACAATCGCATCGTGCAGGTCGGCACGCAAAATCGCAGCGCGCCGTACAACCAAAGCGCCAAGAAATACATTGCCGACGGGAAACTGGGCCGCATCCACATGGTGCGAGTCTACAACCAGAAGGGTTGGCCCAACGCCAAGGCGGTCCCTGACGCCGAGACGCCGGCCGGGCTCGATTTTGACATGTGGAGCGGACCGGCCGCGCTCGGCAAGTACAACGTCAATCATCATCGCGGCTGGAATCATTTTTGGAACTACTCGGGCGGAGACATCATCAACGACGGAGTCCACCAGATCGACCTGGCTCGTTGGCTGATTGGTCAAGACTACCCCAAGACGGTTTATTCCGTCGGCGGTCGCTTCAACGAGGAAGGAGTGTTCGAGACGCCCGACACGCAGATCGCGGTTTATGAGTTCGACAACCTGGTGATGACATTCGAGTTGACGCTCTACACGCCGTATATGCTCAAGACCGACATGGAGCTGCGCAACAATCAGGAGATGTACCCTTATTGGCCGCAGAATGCCGCTCGGATCGAAATCTACGGCAGCGAAGGATTGATGTACGTGGGGCGGCATGGCGGCGGCTGGCAGGTGTTCGATCGTCCGAAATCGCGCCAACCGGTAGTCGCGGAGCAAGACAATGGGCCGTTCCCCGATCCTGAGCACAAGGAAAACTTCTGCCAGGCGATTCGCAGCCGCGATTTGCCAAGCGCCGACATCGAAGAAGGACACAAGAGCACGCTGTTGTGCCAACTGGCGAACATCAGCTATCGGCTAGGGGGAGAGAAGTTGTACTTCGACCCGGCCACGGAGACCTGCAAAGGAAGCGACAAGGCCAACGCCTTATTGAAGCGCGAGTATCGCTCGCCGTGGATCGTGCCCGAGACCGTGTAGCGATCGGCGAAGCGTTCAGCCATTCGCGGCGGCTGCCACGCTGTGGGCCGCGGATTCGTCGCCTCGCCGCATTGGCAATGTGACCGTGACGGTCGTTCCCTGGCCGAGTTGGCTGCTGATCTCGATGGTCCCATGGTGAGCGGCGGCGATCGCGTGGCAGATGCTCAGTCCCAGGCCATTGCCATGAATTTCGCGCTCTCGTTGCCGCGACTTGTCGACCTGATAGAACCGGTCGAAGATGTGCGGCAAATCGGCGCCGGGAATGCCGATGCCGGTGTCGGACACGCGCAGCACAACGGCGCGGCGGGCCACGTCGCGCCCTAGTTCGACACGAACCTCGCCTCCGGCGGGCGTGAATTTGAGGGCGTTGTCCAGCAAGTTGTTCACCACCTGCCGCAGTCGCAGCGTATCGCCGGGAACCGTCAGCTCGCCCGGCGATGCGAACTCCAAGCGCACCTCGCGCTCCTCGGCGGCCGCGCGGAACATGTCGACCGCCTTCTCGGCGATTTGATCCAAGCGGGCCTGTTCGTGACGCGTGATGGGGCGGCCCGAGTCGCTCTCGGCGAGCAGCAGCAATTGATTGACCAGTATGCCAAGCTGCCGGCACTGGTCGACGGTGGAGTAGAGCAGTTCGCGGTATTCCTCGGCGTCGCGATCGACTCCCAGCCCCACCTCGACGGTCGCTTGAATCGCGGCCAACGGCGTGCGCAGTTCGTGCGCGGCGTTGGCCACAAACTCGCGATGCTTAAGCAGATATTCGGCGATGCGGTCGAGCAGGCGATTGATCGTGAGCGATAGCTTGTCCAACTCGTCGCGCGTGCCGCGGAGCGGCAGGCGTTCTTCCATTTGCGTGGGGCGCAGCCGATTGGCGGTGTAGATGATGCGCGCAATCGGCGCCAGCGCCCGATTGGTCAGGAGATACCCGCCGCCGATCGCCAGCGGCAAGAGGGCCAGGCCAACCAGCAAGATCAGACGGCTGAGCTTGGCGACCTCGGTTTGAATCGGCGCGCGCGACGCGCCCACGCGAATGGCCAATGGGGGCAATGACGCGGCCTCAAAACGCTCGGTCGCCAGGCGGTAGGCGCCCCAATTAGAAAACTCTTGCGGCCGGCCGGGCAACGCCGGCGTGCCGTTGGGCGTTTGCACGCTGGAAGCCAAGAGCTGTCCACGCGCATCGAAGATCTCGATGAACATGGAGTAATGCGCGTGGCCGATCGCCTTGCGATCGAGTTCGGCGCGAATCGCTTCGATGCGCGGATAGAACTGCTGCACCGCCAGTCGCACTTCGAGCGCGTCTTCGTGGAGACGTTCGTCGAGCTCGGCGATGAGGGTGTAGCGCGAGCCTTCGCGCACGGCCACCAGGGCCGAGGCGGCCAGCAGCAGCACCACGCCGGAATTCCAGGCCAACAGCCGAAACCGGATCGAGCGGCGCCAAAAGAAGCTAGGCAGCGCGAAACGCATAGCCACGGCCTCGCACCGTTTGAATCAGCGGCGCGTCGTCGCCTCGGTCGACCTTGCCTCGCAGGCGATTGATATGCACCTCGATGACGTTGGTCTCGCCTTCCCAATCGGCGTCCCACAGATGCTGGCAGAGCATCTTGCGCGTAACGACCTGGCCGGCGTAACGCATCAGCATTTCCAGGAGGCTGAACTCGGTGGGCGTGAGGTCGATTTCGCGATCGTTCCGTCGCACGCGGCGAGTGGTGAGATCAAGGGTCACATCGCCGACCGTCAGCGTGGGCGCCGGGCGCGACGCCGCGCGGCGACATACTGCTTCGACGCGGGCCATGAGCTCGGCGAATTCGAACGGCTTGACCACATAGTCGTCGGCGCCGGCTTGCAGGCCATCGACCCGTTCGCCGACCGCGCCCAGCGCCGTCAGCAAGATCACGGGTGTTTGGATGCCGTCTTCGCGCAGCGCCCGGAGCACCTCCATGCCATCGCAGCCGGGCAGCATGACATCGAGCACCACGGCGTCGAACTGGCGCGTGCGCGCCTGCGCCAGCCCACGCGCCCCGTCTTTGATCCAGGCGCATTCGTGTCCGGCTTCGCAGAAGCCAATGTGCAGCGCTTTGCCGATCGCTGGGTCGTCTTCGACGACGAGCAGATTCATACAATCAATCTCAACACAAAACGATGCGACTCGCAATGCCGCCCGCCGGTCACCGCCGAGCGGCCAAGGTTCAAGCTAACAGAAAAGTAACCAAACTCGTCCGGTCGCGCGATTTTCTACCTGTTTTGTATCGTTGGCGCGGGGCGCCATGTCTTCGTAGGACTTCAAGGGCCAACGCGCGTCGTGTTGGCTGGCCATTTGGAGCTTAGCTCGCCGGCGCGAAGGGGGAACCGCCCAGCGCCGCGGCGTGCCAGCGACGAGCGGCATCCAAGAACGCCGACACATGGGCCGTATCGTGGAATGCGTGCCTCGGGATGATCGTCGCGCTGACCGATGTATAGACGAAATACACGTAGTTCGGGTCCGCGTCGATTCGATCCACGCCGGGCCAACGCACTTTTAGTTCCGCCAATTGCGTCTGCTCCACGACTCCATCCAGCGCGACGGTGACGCGCCGATGATTCGCGCGCCCCGCGCCCTTGGACTCGTTCAGCAGCCCTTTGATCTGTCGACGCATATTGCGCCGTGTAAGCAGCGGCACGAGAAACGCGCAAAAACCAACGAACACGCCGATCGCAATCGCCCAATTCACTCGAAAGTAGACGCCCAATCCAATGATAAGCGCCGCCGTCAGCAGCAGCGTGTTTCTCGCGTAGCTGATCTGCCCACGCCAAGTTGGGGAGTTTCTGAAAAAGTAGTAGTTGAGATCAACGATATGCTCCGGCAGACGGTCGAACTCCACCGAATGGACGTCTGCCGCACTTGTCGGCGACTCGGGTAGTAAAGTATCCGGGGCACGATAGGGATTAAATTCGATTGTCAAAACTCCCTCGGTCCGGTGGTGGCAGTGGGCGATTGCTCGGCGAGGAACCGATTCAACAGGCGGACGGCGAGCGGGTCTTGGCCGGGCTCGTCGTCGCGGAAACGCACGCCGAGATCGAGCGCTTCGCGAAGGTCGATTATCGCCTGATTGATATTGCCTTGAAAACCTTCGTGAAAACCCAAGAGAAACCACGGCTCCGGGTCGCGTGGCCGAAGCTGGGACGATTGCGCCAGTGCCGCGATGAGCCGCTCGTATTCGCCGGCTGGCAAAACGACGGCGGCATCGTCGATCGCCGCCGCCCAATGGCGCTCTGGCACGCGGACCAGCGCCCGGTGCAAGGCGTGCGAGGCGGCGCGATAGTCGCCCAGCGCCGTGTGCGCAAGCGAGCGGAAGAGCCAGGCGTCGCCGGCGTCTTGTTCGGGCTGGGGAAGACGCTCGATTTCGGCGAGCGCGGCCGCGTAGTCGGCGCGCGCTAGCGCGGCGCGTGCCGGCGCCAGACCTGCGCCGCCGCCCGGCGGATTGGCGAGCGGTCGCGGCTCCACCAGCTCGAATGTGGGAGCGACGCCGACAGCGCTTGGGATGGGCTGCGTCTGGGCGTACACCGGTTCGTAGACGTAGCCACCGGCGATGTCGCCATCCTTGGGCGTGATGCGATGCCCGATCGGCTGCTCGATGGCATTGAGATAGGGGTAGCCCAGGATATGGCCGGGCCAGAACGGAGTTGGCTCGAACGGTCCCAAGTAGTAGGCGGAGTAAAGGTTTTGCGAGCCGGGCCACCAGCGCGGACCGAGCGGAACGGAGCCAAGTCGCGAAAAGGGCGCCCCTGGCGCGACAAGGCCGCTGCGCCAGGCCAGTTGCGGCAACAGGGCCTGTTGATCGGCGATGGCCAGGCGCCGCGCCGGCCGCCAGCGCTGGTAGGCGTAGGCGGGCGAACTGGCTCGCGCCACCGCGCGCTCGAACGGCGACGGATCGAAAGGGTCGCTCGCATTGGACGTGCCGGCGCCTGTTGGCGGCGCGTCCTGCGCCAAAACGGCCGCCGCGGCGAACCACCACAGCGCGCAACAAACTGAGTGACGAACGACGTACGACATGGGGCTCCGTCCTGCGCTGAACCAACCTCAAGATAGGTCGGGCACAGAAACGGAACAAGCAAACTTTTTGTACAAACGCTCGATTATGGCTGCGCTGGAACGGCGGGGGCCGCCGGCACGGCGTCGATGCCTTGTTTCAGCGCGTCGAGGGCGCCGGCGCCATCGGGGACATTGGCCGGATCGACCTTTTTCATGATGTCGGCGCGCGTTAGATGCACCTTCTTGTAGATGTCGTCGGAGATGACGTAATACCAGTCGGCGAAGCGGTCGTTGAGTTCCTTGACCTTCTCCTGTCCCTTCTTCACCTTGGCGTCGTACTCGTCCTGCTTGCGCTTGTTCTCGGCCTTGATCCGCTCGATCTCCTCGGGGGTCTTGGGCTTGGCGTCGGCGGGTTTTGCGTCGGCGGCAGGGGGCGCCGCATCGGCAGGTGGCGCGTCGGTGGCCGGCGCATCGGCCGGCGCCGGATCGGCGGGG